>NZ_JBFAHW010000020.1:0-122031 GCF_040654355.1 Streptomyces sp. NPDC050704
GGCGATCGGATATCCCGTCGCGGCACCGACCCCACCACCCACCACCCCAGGGGCGCGAGGAACTGCGCGACCAGCCCCCACCCACCCGCAGACAACCAACCGCCCAACCAGCGGAGCTACGAGCACCACCACAAAAACCGCGTGCAGGTCTCCGAAGGACTCGGCTCGGGGGACGGCTTCTCCGTTGTGGGCGTGGGGTCAGGACTGTCGGCCCCCGATCCGGTGGAACCGTCCGGCGGAGTCGGGTCCGCAGGCGGGGCGGAGGACGCGGGATCCACCGTCCCGGCCCCGACCGGGCCGGGCGAGGAATCCTTCTCCTTCTCCTCGTCCGAATCCTTGTCGCCCTTCTTCTTGGGCTTCTTCGACTCCGAGGGCGACGGAGACGCAGACGCCGACGCACCCGGAGACTTCGGGCCCGCCGGGGCACCCGCCGCGTCACCGGCCCTCGCAGAACCGTCCGCCGACGCGGAGGAGGACCCCCCGGACGCATCCTCCGCCGCCGCCGTCCGAGGCTCCGACGACGGCGCCTCCATACCGAGCTCCGCCAGACTCAGCCCACCCGCGGCAAGCAACAGCCCCGCCCCCACGAGCAGCACCCGCTTACGCCGCCGCCGATGCAGCGCGGCCCGCCGGTCACGCCGACCCGCCCGGGCCCCACCGCGCCCGGCACCACCGTGACCGCCATGCCCGGCACCACGACGCCGACCACGCCGCCCACCACCATCCGGCTCATCACCGCCGGAGGCGTCGTCACGCGCGTCGACGTCCTCGCGGTCCTCCAGAGAGGCCGCGTACTCCCGGCACGCTTCGGCCGATGTACCGCACCCCGGGCAAGCGAGGGCGCCATTGAGGTGCCGTTGGCACGGGTGGCAGTAGTCCATGACGCGGGAAGACTAAATTCCGTATAGGTAACGTTCCTAGTCACAGCTGTGAAAGTTGTGTGCGGAACTGCCCGTTCCGACATGGAAGTTGACGACAGGCCGGACTATTCGCCGCCATCTTCCGCCTTCGCGTCGAAACCGTTATGCGTTCGACCCATTGACACTGCCACCGCCCCGTCCTTACTGTCACGCCAGGATTTCGAACGTGTGACGAAATTTCGAACAGAGCCGAAGAACACAAGGGGCAATTTCCGTGCGCATCACCGGGATCAGCACACACGTGGTCGGGACGCCTTGGCGCAACCTGACCTATGTCCAGGTGCACACCGACGAAGGCATCACCGGAGTCGGCGAGACCCGCATGCTGGGTCACACCGACGCGCTGATCGGCTACCTGCGGGAGGCGGAGGCCAACCACATTCTCGGCTCCGACCCCTTCGCTGTCGAGGACCTGGTCCGCCGTATGAAGTACGGCGACTACGGACGGGCCGGCGAGATCGTGATGTCCGGCATCGCGGTCGTCGAGATGGCCTGCCTGGACATCAAGGGCAAGGCCCTCGGCGTGCCGGTGTGGCAGCTGCTGGGCGGCCTGGCCCATCCGGACGGGAAGATCAAGGCGTACGCCAACGGCTGGTACACCACCGAGCGGACGCCCGAGGCGTACCACAAGGCGGCCCAGGGCGTCATGGAGCGCGGTTACCAGGCGCTGAAGATCGACCCCTTCGGGGCCGGCCGGATGGAGCTGGACCACAAGGAGACGCTGTACGCGGTCTCCCTGATCGAGGCGGTACGGGACGCGATCGGCCCGGAGACCGAGCTGATGCTGGAGATGCACGGCCGGTTCAACCCCTCCACGGCGGTCCGGCTGGCGCGCGAGCTGGCGCCCTTCAAGCCCGCGTGGCTGGAGGAGCCGGTGCCGCCGGAGAACCTGAAGGCGCTGGAGAAGGTCGCCGAGAAGGTGGACATGCCGATCGCCACCGGTGAGCGCATCCACGACCGGATCGAGTTCCGCGAACTCTTCGAGTCGCAGGCCGCGGACATCATCCAGCCGGACGTCGGCCACATCGGCGGCATCCTGGAGACCCGCAAGCTCGCGGCGACCGCCGAGACCCACTACGTGCTGGTCGCCCCGCACAACGTCGGCGGTCCCGTCCTGACGGCCGCCTCCCTCCAGGTCGCGGGCTGCACCCCGAACTTCAAGATCCTGGAGCACTTCAACGACTTCGCGGACTCGGAGATCAAGAAGCTGGTCAAGGGCGCCCCGCAGGTCGTCGACGGCTACTTCCAGCTCTCCCACGAGCCGGGACTCGGTGTCGAGTTCGACGCCGAGGCCGCGGCCGAGTTCCCGCAGCAGCAGGCCCGCTTCGACCTGTTCGCGGACGGCTGGGAGAAGCGCCAGCCGAAGGGATCCAAGTGAGCATCGCGGTTGTCATCGAAGGGCCGGGCGAGCACCGGCTGGCCCCTCACGAGCCCACCGCGCCCGGTGCAGGCCAGGCGCTCGTACGGGTGCACGCGAGCGGTATCTGCGGCAGTGACCGCGAGGTGTACGAGGGCAACCGGCCCGAGGGCTACGTCCGCTATCCGCTGACGCCCGGGCACGAGTGGTCGGGCACGGTCGAGGCGGTCGGGACCGGGGTCCCGGAGAGCCTCGTGGGCCGCAAGGTGGTGGGTGAGGGCTTCCGCAACTGCCAGGTCTGCGACCGCTGCCACGCGGGCGAGACAACGTTGTGCACGGCCGGGTACGAGGAGACGGGCTTCACCCAGCCCGGCGCCATGGCCACCACGCTGACGCTGCCCGCCCGGCTGCTGCACGTCCTGTCGGACGACGCCGATCTGACGGCGGCGGCGCTCCTGGAGCCCGCGGCCTGCATCGCGGCGGCGGCGCTCAAGGCGAACGCGCGGCCCGGTGAGCGGGTGGCGGTCGTCGGCACGGGCACGCTCGGCATGTTCGCCGTGCAGTTCCTGAAGGCGGGTTCGCCCTCGGAGCTCCTTGTGGTCGGCACCCGCCCGGACCGCGCGGAGCTCTCGAAGACCTTCGGCGCCACCGAGTTCCGTACCCGGGACGAGGAACTGCCGGACGACTTCGACGTCGTGATCGAGACGGCCGGGTCGGCGTCCGCCGCGACCACCGCCGCCGCCCTGCTCCGGCGCGGCGGACGGCTCGTCCTCACCGGTATCCCGGCCCCGGGCGCCGAGGGACTCGACCCCACCGATCTCGTCGTACGGCAGCTGGAGGTGCACACCGTTTTCGGCGCGCCGCCGGATGCCTGGGCGCACACGGTGCGGGTCTTCGGTGCCGGTCTGCTCAATCCGCTTCCGCTGGTCACGCACGAGCTGCCGTTGGACGAGTTCGCTCACGCCATCGAGCTGGTGGGGTCCGGCGACCCGAAGGTCGGCAAGGTGCTGCTGCGGCCTTAGGGCCCGCGGCACCGGCCGCCCTCCCCCGATCCGTACGCCGGTACGGAGACCTGACGCTCCGTACCGGCGTACATCCATCGATGCGAACCATGTCCGACATGTCGAACACACATCTAGCCAGAGCTAAGGACAGCCCAGTGACCGACGCTTCTCCCAAGGCGGCCCGTCGACCCGGTGAGCAGGCACTCGCCGCGCTCGGCCTGGGCGCGCCCGACCTCTCCCCCGCCGACGCCTCACCGCACGCCTTTCCCGGGGGTGGCCGCTGGCGCACCGAGATCCCCTCCTGCGAGGGGCCCGAGGCGCTGGCCGTGGTCCTCAAGGAGGCCTCGCGGCTCGATGTTCCGATCCACCGGATCAGCCAGGGCAGCGGCGTCTGGATGCTGACCGACGCCGAGATCACCGAGATGGTCGACTCCACGAACGAGCGCGACATCGAGCTCTGCCTCTTCACCGGCCCGCGCGGCACGTGGGACATCGGCGGCTCGACCCGTACCGACTCGCGCGGCGGCGGGCTGCGTGCCCGCGGTCACGATGCGGTGGCCGGCTGCGTCGAAGACGCCGTCCGTGCAACGGAGTTGGGCGTAAAGTGCCTCCTCGTGGCGGATGAGGGCGTGCTGTGGGCACTGCACCGGGCGCGCGTCGCCGGGATCATTCCGGCGGACACGACGCTCAAGGTCTCGGCGCTGATCGGTCCGGTCAACCCGGCCGCGTACGCCGTGTACGAACAGCTCGGCGGCGACTCCCTCAACGTGCCAAGCGATCTCACGCTCGACCACCTGACGGAGATCCGCCGGGTCAGCGCGGCACCCATGGACATGTACATCGAGGCCCCCGACGATCTCGGCGGTTATGTCCGCATGTACGAGGTCGCCGAACTGATCCGCCGCGGCTCTCCGCTGTACCTCAAGTTCGGTCTGTCGAAAGCTCCTTCGATCTACCCGTATGGTCACCACATGCGGGAGCTGACCCTCTCCACCGCCCGGGAGAGAGTGCGGCGCGGGCGGCTCGCCCTCGACCTGCTCGCGCGGCACGGAGCGGACGGCGACATGGCACCCCTCGGCTCGCGGCTGCCCGGGGAGCTCAAGCGGTTCGACATTCCCTCATAACGTTCCGAACACACCCCCTTCACAAAAGACGACGCAGCCGCACACAATCCGACACACCTCTTCTCGGTCTTCTCCTGGCACCACCTCGTACCATCACGCAGCGCCAGACCGAGCCCCGTCCAAAACATCGAGGAAGATGATCATGCGCAATCGCAAAGCAGCCCTCTCGGCGATAGCCGCGGCCGCCTCTCTGGCCCTCACCCTGTCCGCCTGCGGGCAGGACAGCGAGGGCGGCAGCGAGGGCAGTGACAAGGCCGACGCGAAGGGCTCCACAGTCGGTATCGCGATGCCCACCAAGTCCTCCGAGCGCTGGATCGCCGACGGCGCCAACGTGGAGAAGAACCTGAAGGCGGCCGGCTACAAGACCAAGCTGGCCTACGGCGAGGACGACCCCGACACCCAGGTCTCGCAGATCGAGAACATGATCACGCAGGGCGTCTCCGCGCTGATCATCGCGGCGATCGACAACAAGTCGCTCGACAACGTTCTCCGGCAGGCCAAGGACGCCGACATCCCGGTGATCTCCTACGACCGCCTGATCCTCAACTCGCCGAACGTCGACTACTACGCGTCGTTCGACAACGAGAAGGTCGGCGAGCTGCAGGGCACCCAGATCGTCGAGAAGCTCGGTCTGAAGGACGGCTCCAAGAAGGGCCCGTTCAACGTCGAGCTCTTCGCGGGTTCGAACGACGACAACAACACCCAGTACTTCTTCAACGGCGCGATGAAGGTCCTCCAGCCCTACATCGCCAAGAAGCAGCTCGTGGTCAAGTCGGGCCAGACGAAGCTGACCCAGGTCACCACGCTGCGCTGGGACGGTGGCACCGCCCAGAAGCGCATGGAGGAGCTCCTGACCGCGGCCTACCGGAAGGACAAGGTCGACGCGGTGCTCTCGCCGTACGACGGCATCTCCATCGGCATCCTGTCGGCGCTGAAGTCGGACGACTACGGCAAGAGCAAGCCGATGCCGGTCGTCACCGGACAGGACGCCGAGGTCGCCTCGCTGAAGTCGATCAAGGCGGGCGAGCAGACGGCGACCGTCTTCAAGGACACCCGCGAGCTCGCGAAGGTCGCCGCGAACATGGTCGACTCGGTGCTCAACGACAAGAAGCCCGAGATCAACGACACCAAGTCGTACAACAACGGCGCGAAGGTCGTGCCCGCGTACCTGCTGACCCCGGTGAGCGTCGACAAGACGAACTACCAGAAGGTGGTCATCGACTCGGGCTACGTCAAGGCCGGCGCAGTCAACTAACCGCCACCCCCTAGGGATTGGAAGGCACGACCATGGCGGGACCCGTCCTGGAAATGCGCTCGATCGTCAAGACCTTTCCCGGCGTCAAGGCGCTGTCGGACGTCTCCCTGAGCGTCCGTCCGGGCGAGGTCCACGCCATCTGCGGGGAGAACGGCGCCGGGAAGTCGACCTTGATGAAGGTCCTCTCCGGCGTCCACCCGCACGGAACCTACGAGGGCGACATCCTCTTCGAGGGTGAGTCCTGCGAGTTCAAGGACATCCGGGCGAGCGAGCAGCACGGCATCGTGATCATCCACCAGGAGCTCGCGCTGGTGCCGTATCTCTCCATCGCGGAGAACATCTTCCTCGGCAACGAACACGCCACCCGCGGGTTCATCAGCTGGACCGAGACGCTGAAGCACGCGACCGAACTGCTGCGCAGGGTCGGGCTCGACGAGCACCCCGACACCCGTGTCGCGGACATCGGCGTGGGCAAGCAGCAGCTCGTCGAGATCGCGAAGGCGCTGTCGAAGAAGGTGAAGCTGCTGATCCTCGACGAACCGACGGCGGCTCTGAACGACGAGGACAGCGGCAAGCTCCTCCAGCTCATCCTGGGGCTGAAGGAGCAGGGCATCACCTCGATCATCATTTCGCACAAGCTCAACGAGATCGAGAGTGTCGCGGACTCGGTGACGATCCTGCGCGACGGGCGGTCCATCGAGACCCTCGACGTGAAGGCGGCCGAGACCACCGAGGACCGGATCATCAACGGCATGGTCGGGCGCGACCTCGACCACCGCTTCCCGGAGCGCACCCCGCACGAGACGGAGGTGGGCGCGGCTCCGGCCCTGGAGATCCGCAACTGGACTGTGCACCACCCGATCGACCAGCAGCGCAAGGTAGTTGACGATGTGTCAATTTCTGTGCGACGCGGGGAGATCGTCGGTATCGCGGGGCTCATGGGCGCCGGGCGCACCGAGCTCGCGATGAGCGTCTTCGGGCGCACGTACGGCCGGTACGCGAGCGGCACGGTCCTCAAGGACGGCATCGAGATCCGTACGAAGACCGTGCCCGAGGCGGTCAAGCACGGGATCGCGTACGTCACCGAGGACCGCAAGCACTTCGGCCTCAACCTCATCGACACGATCAACCGCAACATCTCCCTCAGTGCCCTGGGGAAGGTCGCCAAGCGCGGTGTCGTGGACGAGCACGAGGAGCGGCAGGTCGCCGAGGGCTTCCGCAAGTCGATGAACATCAAGGCGCCGACGGTCTTCGAACCGGTGGGCAAGCTGTCGGGCGGCAACCAGCAGAAGGTCGTCCTCAGCAAGTGGATCTTCGCGGGTCCCGACGTGCTGATCCTGGACGAGCCGACCCGCGGGATCGACGTGGGCGCCAAGTTCGAGATCTACACGGTCATCGACAAACTGGCCGCCGAGGGCAAGGCGGTCGTCTTCATCTCCTCCGAGCTGCCGGAACTGCTCGGAATGTGCGACCGCATCTACACGATGGCCGCCGGTCGGCTGACCGGTGAGGTCCCGCGGGCCGAGGCCACGCAGGAAGTGCTGATGCGCCAGATGACGAAGGACAAGAGGGACGAGCGATGAGCGCGAATGTGACCGAAAAGACCCCGACCCCGGCGCCCGCCGGCAAGGGCGGGTCGACCGGGGGCGACGGCCTGCTGCAGTTGATGTTGGACGGTATGCGCCGCAACATGCGGCAGTACGGCATGCTGATCGCGCTCGGCCTGATCGTGGTGCTGTTCGCGGTGTGGACGGACGGCGACCTGCTGCTGCCGCGCAACGTCTCCAACCTGGTGCTGCAGAACAGCTACATCCTGATCCTCGCGATCGGCATGATGCTCGTCATCATCGCGGGCCACATCGACCTGTCGGTCGGCTCGCTCACGGCGTTCGTGGGCGCGGTGGCGGCCGTACTGATGGTCAATCACGACGTGGCCTGGCCGGTGGCCGTGGTGCTGTGCCTGCTCCTGGGCGCCGCCGCGGGTGCACTGCAAGGGTTCTTCATCGCGTATCTCGGCATTCCGTCGTTCATCGTCACCCTCGCCGGGATGCTGCTCTTCCGCGGTCTGACCGAGATCTTCCTCGAGGGCCAGACGATCGGCCCGTTCCCCCAGGGTCTGCAGGACGTCTCCAACGGCTTCCTTCCCGAGGTCGGCCCGGACACCAACTACCACAACCTCACGCTGCTGCTCGGCTTCGCCGTGATCGCGTTCGTGGTGCTGCAGGAGGTCCGTGACCGCAGGCGGCAGCAGGAGTTCGCGCTCGAGGTACCGCCCTTCAAGCTCTTCCTTCTGAAGATCGTCGCCCTGGTCGCCGCCGTCCTCACGGTGACGATGATGCTGGCCAGCTACAAGGGCGCCCCGGTGGTGCTGCTCATCCTCGGCGTCCTGGTCGTCGGCTTCGGCTACGTCATGCGCAACGCGGTCATCGGCCGCCACGTGTACGCGATCGGCGGCAACCTGCCCGCGGCCAAGCTGTCCGGTGTGCGGGACAAGAAGGTCACCTTCCTGGTGTTCCTGAACATGGGCATGCTCGCGGCCCTGGCGGGTCTGGTCTTCGCGGCCCGCTTCAACGCGGCCTCGCCCAAGGCCGGTGTGAACTTCGAACTCGAAGCGATCGCGGCCTCGTTCATCGGCGGCGCGTCGATGAGCGGCGGTGTGGGCACGGTCCTCGGCGCGATCATCGGCGGTGTCGTCCTGGGCGTGCTGAACAACGGTATGAACCTCGTCGGTGTCGGCTCCGACTGGCAGCAGGTCATCAAGGGCCTGGTGCTCCTCGCGGCGGTCGGCTTCGACGTGTACAACAAGCGCAAGGTCGGTTCGTAAGTCAGCCGGGCCCCGCGGACACACGTTCCGCGGGGCCCTTCTCACTTCGGAGGAGCCGCACATGGAGAGGAACAGGCTCGACAGGAAAATCCCCGAAAGCAACAGGCGCACTTTCATCGCGGCGACGGCGGCCGCAGGACTCACCGCCGCCACTCTAGGAACAACAACAGGAACAGCAGGAACGGCCCACGCTTCGGGAGGCAGGAAGCCGGTGAAGGAACTCTTCGGCAAGCTGGCCGACGGAACGAAGGTCCACCGCTGGTCGCTGGAGAACGGCGGCACCCGGCTGAAGGTCCTGTCGTACGGCGGCATCGTCCAGTCCCTCGAACTCCCGGACCGCCGCGGCCGCTACGCCAACGTGTCGCTCGGCTTCGACACCGTCGAGGACTACGTGGCGTCCAGCCCGTACTTCGGAGCCCTCATCGGCCGGTACGGAAACCGCATCGACAAGGGGAAGTTCACCCTCGACGGCAAGAGCCACCAGCTCTCCGTGAACGACGGCGAGAACAGCCTGCACGGCGGGACCAAAGGCTTCGACAAGCGCGTCTGGGACGTGGAGAGCTTCACCTCAGGACCTGACGTCGGCCTCGTCCTGCGCTACACCAGCGCCGACGGCGAGATGGGCTACCCGGGCACCCTTCGGACGAAGGTCACATACACCCTCACCCGGCAGGGCGACTGGCGCATCGACTACGAGGCCACCACGGACAGGGCCACGGTCGTCAACCTCACCAACCACGTGTACTGGAACCTGACGGGCGAGGGCAGCGGCTCGGTCCAGGACCACGAGCTGAGACTCGCCGCGTCCCGCTACACCCCGGTCGACAAGGGCCTCATCCCCACCGGCGAGCTCGCCAAGGTGGCCGGCACCCCCTTCGACTTCCGCCGTACGAAGACGGTCGGCGAGGACATCCGGCGGGAGCACCAGCAACTCCTGCACGGCCAGGGCTTCGACCACAACTGGGTCCTCGACAAGGGGATCACGGCACGCCCGGAGCACGTCGCGACCCTGCACGACCCGTCCTCGGGCCGCACTCTGAAGGTGGCGACGACCGAGCCCGGCCTGCAGTTCTACTCCGGCAACTTCCTGGACGGCACCCTCGTCGGGACCGGCGGCCGCATCTACCGCCAGGGCGACGCGCTCTGCCTGGAGACCCAGCACTTCCCGGACTCGCCGAACCAGCCCGAGTTCCCGTCGACGGTGCTCCGACCAGGTCGGACGTACCGGACGACGACGGTGCACTCGTTCGGCTCGTGACTCTCCTTCACAGCTGATTCACAATTTCCACACCGACCCACAGCTGTTGAACAGAGACACATCCGCGCCCGTACTAAGGGGCGGCCCGGGTATCCCCGCCCGAGCCGCCCCTCAAGGACGGAGGGTCCATGGCCGACAATGTCACCTCGCTGTTCCGCACCGGCGCGCACAGCCCCTCGATGGCCGCGCTGGCACGCGAGAGCGGGGAGGCGGGTCCGCTGGACTTCTGCATCCCGTGCAATCCGTACTTCCCGACGCCGGCGATGTTCGACGAGCTCACGCATCGCCTGCGCGACATCATCACGTACTACCCGAGCAGCGCGGACACGATCACCAGTGAGCTGTGCAGCCTGCTCCAACTCCCCCCGCAGTGCGTGGCGATGGGCAACGGTTCCACCGAACTCATCACCTGGATCGACCACTTGCTGGTCCGCGAGTCCCTCGCCATCCCCGTCCCCACCTTCGGGCGTTGGACCGACCAGCCGATGGAGACCGGTAAGCGGGTCGACATGTTCCCGCTCCAGGAGAGTGCCGGTTTCGCGCTGGACCCGGCGCAGTACATCCAGTTCATCCGCGCCCGGGGCACCCGGGCCGCCGTCATCTGCAACCCGAACAACCCCGACGGCGGCTTCCTGCCGCGGCAGACGATCATGGCCTTCTGCGACGCGCTCGCCGATCTGGACCTGATCGTCATCGACGAGTCGTTCCTGGAGTTCGCCGACGCGGAGTCCGAGCCGAGTGTCGTCGAGGACGCGGTGCTGCGGCCCAACGTCATCGTGCTGCGCAGCCTCGGCAAGAACTTCGGGCTGCACGGCGTGCGCTTCGGCTACATGGTGGCCAACCCGTCGCTCGCGGGCAAGGTGCGCTCGATGCTGCCGAAGTGGAACCTCAACTCCTTCGCGGAGACCGTGGTGTTCATGCTCAGGGACCACGGTCCCGAGTACCTGGAGAGCCTGCACATGGTGCGCCGGGACCGGCTCGACATGGCCCGTCAGCTCTCCGCGCTGCCTGGTCTGACGGTCTACCCGTCGCAGGGCAACTTCCTCTTCGTACGCCTCCCCGTGGGCGCCGAAGGCACCGTGGTCCGGGACCGGCTGCTCACCGAACACCGGATCCTGGTCCGCGAGTGCGGCAACAAGATCGGCTCGTCCAGCCGCTTCCTGAGACTCGTGGTGCGCCCCCAGGTGGATGTGCGTCGCCTGGTGTCCGGCCTGGAACAGGTGCTCTACGGGACCAGGAGGGGAGCCGCCGTGCCCGAGCTGGGCACAGGGACCAGCTACAGCTCGGGTACGGCGGCCGTGGACCGGCTCGTCAGCTCCACCAACGGGGCGGGATATCCGGGGCTCGCGGCCGCTGCCTCCGCCTCCGGCGGTATGGGCGGCGGTATGGGTGGCGGGCAGGGCATGCCGCAGTCCATGCCACAGTCCATGCCGCAGTCCATGCCGGCCGCGGTCGGCATGGACGGGCAGGGTATGCCCGCCGCGGTGGGTATGGCCGGACAGGGTATGGCCGGACAAGGTATGGCCGGACAAGGTATGGCCGGACAAGGTATGCAGCAGGGCATGCCACAAGGGATGCCACAGGGCATGCCGGCCGCGGGCGGCATGAGCAGGGGGCGCGGGCAGGGGCTGACCGCTGCCCAGGTGCGCGGCACCAACGGTATGCCGGGCGGTCTGACCGCCGTGGCCCCTCAGGGCCAGCCGCAGCAGCCCCAGGCCCAGCCTCAGCCGCAGGCGGTTCCGCAGCCGCCCCAGCAGCAGCCCATGCCGCAGCAGCCCACGGGCTGGCCGAACGCGCCCGCCGCCCCCACCGGCTGGCCGGCGGCCCCAGCCAACCGGGCCGGCTGACCCCCGGACCGGTTCGCCGGTGACCGGGGGCCTCTACCTCCCGCCGAGGCCCCCGGCCGACCGGACCCGTCCGCTCCGCGGGTTGCTCCGCAGGTAGGGCCGGTTCGTTGTGCGCGGGCCGGTGGGGGCTAAGCGCGCAGTTCCCCGCGCCCCTGAAAGACGGGGGCTGCGCCCCCTGTCTTTCGTCTTTAGGGGCGCGGGGAACTGCGCGGCCGGCCCCCACCGGCCCGCAGAAAACACACCACCCTACCCGCGGAGCGTCACGCCGGGCTGAACCGCCACTGCTGGCAGTTGTTGTTCAGCCAAGTCCACTGGCGTACATCCGCGGCGTCGGCCGTGGAGCAGTCGGCGACATCGGCGACCTTGCCGGTGGCCTGGTTGACGATACGGACGTGACCGCCGCTCGTGGCGAGGAACCTGAACCGCTGGCAGGTGTTGTCGAGCCAGGCCCACTGGCGCAGATCGGCCCCGTCGGCGGCAGAGCAGTCCGCGGTGTCCAGGACCTTGCCGGAGGCGACGTTCACGAGCCGGCTGGTGTCGTCGCCCTGGTCCTGCACGCGCCACTTCTGGTTGTTGCCGCCGTTGCAGGCGTACTGCTGGACATTGGCCCCGTCGGCCGTCGAACTCCCCGCGACCTCAAGACACTTGCCGCTGTTGCGGTTCGTGATCGTGTACGTCGTCGAGGCGGCCGAAGGCTCCCCGGACGGTCCGGGCATGCTCGTGCCGAGCGCGACCGGCGTACCGAAGTTCGGTGAACCGTCGGAGTTCCAGGTGAACTTCTGCGCCCGGGCCGTCCGCCCGTTGTCGCAGCCGTCGCTCGCGCTGTCGTTGGCGTGGTAGACGATCCAGCTCTCGGTACCGTCAGGGGAGTTGAAGAACCCGTTGTGCCCGGGACCGTACACACCCGCCGCGTCGTTGCGCTGGAAGACCGGCGTGGACTTCTTCGTCCAGGAGGACGCGGAGAGCGGGTTGGAGCCCGTCAGGGTCAGCTGCCCCAGTTTGTAGTCGGGGGTCCAGCAGCCGCTCGCCGAGTAGATGATCCGCGTCGTGCCGTTGCGCTGAAGCACCTCTGGCCCCTCGTTCACCGTGCCGCCCGACCGCTCCCAGGCATACGTCGGCGTGGAGATCGTCGAGAAGGACCCGCTGAGCGTGTACGGGTTGGACATCGGCGCGATGACGAGGTTCTGCGTCCCGCCGCCCATCGCACTGCCCAGCAGATAGAGCTGCCCGCTGACGTTCAGGACGCTCGCGTCCAGCATCCAGGCGCTGTTGAGCTGGTTCTTGTACGTGTAAGGGCCCATCGGGTCGGAGCCCGCGCTCTCCAGGACGTGGGTGCGCTGGGTCGCGTTGTAGTCGGTGATGTTCTGCCCGGCCACGTAGTACAGGTACCACTTGCCGCCGGAGTAGAAGAGCTCGGGCGCCCAGATGTTGCAGCAGCGCGAGGCCGCGTCGCCCTTCCACACCTCCACGCTGGGCGCGGTCGAGAGCCCGGCCAGGGTCGGCGACTTCCGCATGGTGATGACGTCGGTCCAACTCGTCGACACCAGGTAGTAGTTGCCGTCGTGGTACGAGATCCAGGGGTCCGCGCCCTTGACCGACTTGATCGGGTTGGTGAACGAGGCCGCGCTCGCCGACGACTGCCCGAGGGAGAGGGCGAGCAGCAGGGCGGTCAGCAGGGTCAGTAGGCGACGGGCCATCCGCTGCTCCAGTTCAGAAGGTTGATGCCGAGTTTGGGAGTGCCGTTGTCCTGGCCGTCGTAGTAGTGGTAGACGATCAGGTCACCGTCGGAGTCCGCCGTGATCGACTGGCCGCCGGGGCCGATGTACCGGCCGTGCGACTCCAGGACGGGCGTCCCGCCGTTGTTCATCATGGAGACACCGTTCTTGTCGAGGTACGGCCCGGTGACGCTGGTGGCCCGGCCGACCTTGACCTTGTACGTGGAGCCGGTGCCGGCGCAGCAGGTGTCGTACGAGGCGAACAGGTAGTAGTAGCCGCCCCGTTTGACGACGGTCGGCGCCTCGACGGCCTTGGTGCCGGTCGGCCGGGAGGCGATCGAGTACCGGGTGGTGTTGCCCGAGAGCTGCTTGCCGGTCGACGGGTTGATCTGGATCATCTTCAGCCCGGTCCACCAACTGCCGAAGGACAGCCACCACTTGCCGTCACCGTCCGCGAAGAGGTTCGGGTCGATGGCGTTGTAGTCGCTGGAGGCGGTGGACGTGTAGACGGTGCCCTGGTCGGTCCAGCTGCCGGGTCGGCCGGTACCGGAGGTGGCGAGGCCGATGGCGGACGTGTTCGAACCGAACGACGAGACGGAGTAGTACAGCAGGTACCTGCCGCCCTGGTACGAGATGTCCGGCGCCCAGGCCTCGGGGACGGAGGAGTAGTTCCGCCACCAACTCGGCCGGGAGGAGAAGGCGTCGGCACCCGCGCTGAAGGCGGTGCGGTCGGACGACGTCTTGGCGGCGATGCCGCCGCCGGTGGCGTACAGCAGGTACTGGCCGGACGAGGTGCGGATCATCGTCGGATCGTGGGTGACGACGGAGCCGGTGACCCGGCCGGGGTCGGGGTACGCCGACGCCGAGGACGGGACCAGGGCGAGCAGGACGGCGGCGGGCAGCGCGAAGAGGGCGGTTCGGCGGGACAGGCGGGAAGTGCGGGAGGTACGGGAGGTGCGGCTCACGTGGATCCTCCTTGCGGGTGGGGGGAGTCCATGCCGTGTTCGACATTTCGGCCATCGATCGCCACTTCGGACGGGACCGTAGAATCGAACCTCTTGCGCGTCAATGGTTCTCACACGAACCGGTGTCACCGAGGTGTGGGTTCCGGGAAGCCTGCACCGTTCCCCGGTCGGACGACGGGCCCCCGAGGTACAAGTGGGCTCATGATGCCGGTGGAAGAAGCAAGGGACGAGCTGAAGCACCTCTTGGACCGCTGTGAGCAGTGGCTGGGCACGGTTGCCGAGGCCTCGGAGATCCTTCCGGAGACGGCGACCGCCGATCTCGAATCAGATGTCGAGCGCATCCGGGCCATGAGCACCCGCGCCCTGTCGGCCATGCTCAACGTGGCACTGCTGGGGCGGCAGTCCTCCGGGAAGAGCTTCCTGATCAGCGGTCTCCAGGGCCACCTCGAGTACGTCCCGATCATCGACGAGGACGGCGAGCAGTCGGACGAGTATCTCGGCCTCCTCCCCTCGTCCGCGAGCCCGACCACCGCCTGCCCCTCGACGGTCGTCCCCGTGGGAGACGATCCCGGGGTCGACGCGACGGGTCGCGGGCTGCTGCAGGTGAAGTTCAAGGGGATCGCCGACTGGGTGGAGATCGGCACGAACCTGCACCGCGCCGAAGTGGCCGCCTACGTGGCCGAGGACGGCAACGTCGCCGATCGCCGCCCCGAGCACGTCAACCACCAGGTCGAGCGGATCGAACTGCTCCTCTCCCGGACCCGCCTGCCGATCAAGCTCTTCGACCTGCCCGGCTCGGAGTCCGTGAACGAGACACACGACGACATCCTGTACGAGGCATGGAAGGAGGCCGACTGCTTCATCTACGTGAGCCAGGCCACCGAGGCCCTGAGCTCCCACGAACTGAGCCTGATCAAGGATCTGTACGTCCACGCGGAACCCGGGGGCAAACCGGTCCTGTGGGTCCTCTCCGGGATCGACCGGGCCGCACAGCGCGAGCGCGGCCAGGCGGCCTGGAAGAACGTGCTGACCACCAACAACCAGTATCTGCGCGACCGTCACCGCAGATCCAGAGACTTCGTCAATGACGGGTTCCTCCCCGTCTCGGCGGCGTTGGAGGCCAGGGCCGAGTACGAGGAGGCCAACAACCGTGACGGAAGCGTGCTCAGACGACGCAGCCGCATGGGCGAGCTGCGCGAGCGTCTCCAGGCCCTGCTGGAGTCCGGCGCCGGCTACAAGCACCTGAAGCAGGTCGGTGAAGAGGCGGGCTGGCTCGTCCGGCGACGACGGCGAAGCATCGCCGACATGCTTGAGGCACACCGCGTGACCGTCGACGACCTGGAGGCGCAGCGCGACCATCTCCGTGACCGTCTGGGCGGCATGGACGACTCCGTCGTACGGATGCGGGCGGAACTGAACGACGAACTGGACCGCAGGATCCGTATCGCCCAGCGACCGTTCGGCGGCCTGGCGGACGAACTGCACCGGGGTCTGGACGAGTTGATCGATTCGGGCAACCTGAGCGCCGAGCACGCCCACGACATCGACGTCCGCTATGTCCAGCTCTTCAACGAGTGGATGACCGGGCCGGCAGGACCCGGCACGCTGTGGGAGGGCGAACGCGAGGCGCTCGACGAGCTCGCCCGGCAGATCCTGCGGTCGGAGCTCGAGGACGAGGACGCCGGATCCGAGCTGGTCGCGCCCGAGCCGCTCGACCCCGAGGCCATCCCGGCGCAGACGGACCTGGGTCGCCCCTGGCGGGCGTACTCCATGGTCCAGACCGCGGCGAACACACTTGGTGTGGCCAGTCCCCTCGCGGGCGGAGCCGTCTGGCTGACGACCAGTCTCAGTCTCGCCACCATCGCGCTCCCCGTGGGAGCGGCCGTCCTCGCCGCCATCGGCATCGCCAGGATCACGGACGTCCTCAAGGACCGGGAGTCCAAGATCCAGCAGGCCCGCCAGGAACGCAAGGCCATGATCGACGAACAGGCGAAGCAGGCCCGCATCGGCTTCGAGGAGATGGTGCGGGTCCAGGGCCGGCTCCTGATCGACGCGGCCGAGGAGCACCACCAGCGGCACAGGGCCCGTCTGCGCTCGACGCTGGACGAGGTGGTGCACCGTATCAACGCGGACGACACGGCCAGGAGCCGGGCGATCGTCGAACGTCTCACGCCGGTCGACGAGGCGGGCCATGCCATCTCCGGCGGCATCCAGGACCTGCTCGACCGCAACCGGCCGGCCTGACTCCTACCGCACCTCCACCCGCAGCTGATGCCCGAAGAGGGCGCCGAGCGCTTCGGCGCCCAGAACCTTCGGGTCGGGCGGTTCCGCGGCGCCTTCCTCCAGTTGGAGTGTCAGTCCCGTCAGGCACGGAAAGACACGAGGCAACTGGCTCATGTCCGTGTAGTCCCGCAGCCCGTTGAGCTCCAGATGCCGGACACTGGGCAGCGGCGCAAGGGTGGTCAGCAGGTCCAGCGTTCCCACCGGCAGGTCGAGACCCAATACTTGCAGCTGCTTCCGGGTCCGCAGGAAGTCAAGGTGGGTGATCTTCCGGTTGTTCGTCAGGCTGAGCAATTCGACGTTCTCCGTAGGCAGATGAGCGTCGAGTTCCTCCGCAGTGTAGGACCCGTCCACAGTGATGTGGGAAATCGGTTCCAAGTGGGACAGCTGAGCCAGCTGCGAGCTGTTCTGAACATGAAGCGAGTAATTACGGCACACGGCCAGTACTTCGCGGGCGTACTCCTCGGCGGGCTGGTGAACCCAACCCAGAACGATCGGGACCCGAACGTCGATCCCGGGATACAACGCGAACTGCTTCAGTTTCTGCCGTGCGTCCGCCGTACGGATCCTCGTGAGAGCCTCGACAGTGAAGAACTCGCTGGGACCGTCCTTCTCCCCCGGCCCCGGCAACAGTTCGACGGCCCAGGCAGCCAGGCCGGCGATGTCTCCGGCCTCCGAGTTGTTCCGCGGAGGCATCAGGGCCCGAACGCGCCCCCTCACGACCTCCATCAGCGCCGCGTCCAGTGACAAGAGGCTGGTGGCACAGTGGGCGGCCAGCACATGGAGATACCACTTCTCCTCCCGCCCGTCCACGACGTCCCCGAACTGGACCAGCCTCTCGATGAGCAGCTGCGCGTCCGTCCGCGTCGCATGGCCCACGGCCAGCACGATCACGTCCCGCCAGGTCTCGTCGCCCGCGTGATTCAGAAGTTCGAGGACATACCCGCTCTCGTGGAACTCCTTCGCCGCGAGAAAATCCTGGAACGTCCGGTGGATGAACTGGATCGCGTCGTGCGTCCGCTCCTGCAGCAGACCACTGCGTGCGATGAGAAAGCGCAGCGCTCGCTCGGGTGTCGCCTGGGCACGGATCTGCGACATGTCCCGCATGGCGAGGTCGAGTTGTAGCGTCGCCTGCTCATGGGTCATCTGCTGCTGCTCGGTCCGCACCAGCCAGATGGCGAGCCGTTGGAGCAGGGCGTGCTGTTCGTCCGAGTCAAGGCTGATGTCGTCGGGGCGGGGCACACCGCGCGCGGCGTCACGGCCGCCGAGAAGCATGGCCAGGGCAGCTCGGTACAGGGACCAGCGCGTCGTGGGCAGCAGGCCGCGGCGGCGCCGGTGCAGGGCGCAGATCACGGCGCAGAGGAGCGGAGTGCGGGCGAGATCGCGTAGTGCCGGGTTCTGCCGCAGCTGGTGGGCGAGGTCCTGTTCCAGGGAGGTGAGGAGTTCCCTCTCGTCGCCGCACCGGTGGGCGTCGTAGACCTGCTCGGCCTCCGAGCGGGCGGCGTTGTGCCAGGCGGTGACGAAGGACTGGATGTCCTCGTCGCTCATGGGGAGCAGTGTCAGCTCGGTGAAGCCCTCGGAGCGGAGCCAGTCCTCCTCGACCGCGTCGGGGCGGACGGTGGCCAGGCACCGGGTTTCCGGGTACCGGTCGAGCAGTACGGAGAGCCAGCGGCGGGCCTTCTCCCGTTCCTCCGGCGGAACTTCGTCCAGGCCGTCCACCAGGAGCAGCCCTCGGCCGGCCTCCAGGACACGGCCGGCCCAGCCTTCGGGGGCATCGTCCGAGATGACTCGTCCGGCGGACAGGAGTTCCGACACCACCGGGTACCGTCCGCCCCGCGCGTACACCTCGCGCATCGGGATGACGAAGGGCACCAGGCCGTTCAACTGGGCGAGCTTCATGTTGAGGGTGCCGTTCGCCGCGTGGGCTGCCAGCCACCAGACGAGAGTGGTCTTGCCGGCGCCCGCCTGACCGCGTAGCAGGGCGCGAGGGCGTGTCTTCAGCAGGGACTCGATGCGCTGCGCGGAGGGTCTTGCTTCCTGGTGCCCGTCCGGGGTGGCGGCCTCGGCCTCCAGACTCAGATAGGCCGTGTCGAGATCCCAGCGGGACTCGGTACGGCCGAGTTCCTCGATGCCGAAGATCTCCGTCTTGCGGTACTGCGCCGCCAGATCCTGGGCGTACCGGGCTTCGAACAGCTCGTCCTTGGGGTGGACATCGGTGACCTCCTCGAACGTGGGATTCCAGCGGATCCGCCGAACGGATGTCATCGCGGCGTCGATCGGGGCCGCCTCGATCCTGAGGTGGTGGCGGCTCCGGGGCACCTGGGTCACCACCCCGAGGAGCACCGCTCCGGCGAAGACCGGAGCCCCGGACAGCCCCGCCAGCGGTGATACCTCACTGCCTCGTTCGTCTGCGGCAGGCACGTCGAGTTCGCAGACCAGGACGTTCCTCATGCGTCCGGCCATGGGCAGCACGGTCCCGCGGTACTGCTCGTACTCGAGGTCGTCGCCCTGGTTGCCGTAGCGCTGGATCTGGGGGAACCCGACGATCTGGCAGTGTGACAGCGGAGATGCCAGGGCGACGCGGCCCACCCGGGGCCGCCCCAAGGGCGCGGCGCGCTCGGCGCCGATCACCGCCGACTCAGCCCTCAGCAGAGCGGCGTCGAGGGCCTGGTCGGCCCAGATGACCTCGCATTCCACCGGTCTCCCGCTCGACGGGTGGATCACTTCCACGACACCGCTGCCGTCCACCACGTGCCGCGCGGTGAGCACCAGGTTGAGGCCGAGCAGTACTCCGCTGCCCTGCCCCGCCCCACGGACCGCCACGACCAGGTCCGCGACCCCGCCCGCGATCACTGCTCGTCGCCGTCCCTACCGAACCGGGCCACACTCCCCCTGCTCTCGTTCCGCACCTTCCACGGCTCCCCGGTCCGCACGTCCAGCGCTCTGAGCGTCATCGCCACTCGATGCGTCCGAGTCGTACCTCCGACTCCGTCGACCCCGGCCTCCACCACCCAGGCCTTCACCTTGACCCCGCTCGCGACCTCCTTACGCAGCTCGACGCTGAACTCCAGCTCGATGTCGCCCACTTCGAAGGTCACGTCCTGCCCGGACGAACGCCCCGCCGCAGTGATCAGTTGGTCCCGTACGGCCTGCACGGCGTCGGCCAGTTCGATCCGGTTGTCGTTCATGTGACCAACGCTAGAGAGCTGTTGGTGTCCGCCGCCATCGGTTCACACCAACCGCTGTGGTCACCACGCCGAATGACCGTCCGGCAGCGTCGGCTCCAGCGGTGCGACCGAGTGCGGGATCACCCGCCGGCCTTCCCGCGCAGCACCTCGCGCAGGCAGCCGGCCAGGCGTCCCGCGATGGCTCCCCCGGGGTCCAGGCGCGGGTTGAAGATCGTGACGTCGAAGCCGACCGCACGGTCGTGGGCCAGTGCCGTGCGCAGCACGGTCTCCAGCTCGGCCCAACTCAGCCCGCCGGGTTGGCGGTAGTCCACCGCCGGCATGATCGCGTCGTCCAGGACGTCGACGTCGAGGTGGACCCAGTAGCCGGCGGTCCCACCGGAGGTGAGTCCGTCCACCGCCCGGCGCGCGGCTTCCGCGGCGCCGAGGGCTCGTACGGCGTCCAGGTCGCTCGCGTGCAACCCCTGCGGCAGGGGTTGCATGCCCGCCTCCGCCGACTCCTCGGCATCCCGGAAGCCGAAGGCGACGACATCCTCGTCCCGGACGAGAGGTCCGCGGCCTTCGAGGTCGGTGAGCAGTGCGGGTCCGCGGCCCGTGGCGAGGGCCAGGTCCATCGAGGCGGCCTCGCCGAACGGTTCCGCCGACGGCTGGTAGAAGTCGGTGTGGCCGTCGAGGAACAGCAGGCCGTGGCGCCCGCGGCGGCGCAGCGCGAGGAGGTTGCCGAGCAGGATGCTGCAGTCGCCGCCGAGCACCACGGGAAAGCCGCCGCGCCCGAGGACCTCGCCGACCGCGTCGGCCAGCCGGACCGAGTACTCGGCGATACCGGCCGGATTGAGGACCCCGGTGTCCGCGTCCCGCTTCGGGTCGTACGCCGTCGGCTCGACCCTGCCCGCCCGAACCGGGCCGAGTCCGTCCAGCAGACCGACGGCGAGCAGCGCCCGAGACAGTTCCTGGACGCCGGAGGGCCGCAGTCCGAGCACGGACGGCGCTTCGATGAGTTCGATGGGCGCGGTGGGCGCGATTTCCCGCACGTTCGAATCCTTCCTCAACCGCGGTCCACGCGCACCGGGTCCGTCACGTCCGGCACCGGGTCGGGTCCGTGCTCGGGCGGTGCCGGTCCATGCCCCGGTCGGCGGGGCGGCTGCGCGAGACGACGCGCATGCCGGTGGCGTCCACGACACGTACCTGAACCGAGCCGCACCCGCAGCGTGTCCACACGGTGTGGCCGGCCGAGGTGGTGTGCCGGGACACCACCTGGAAGGGCTCGGCCCGGTCCGGCCAGCCGCAGTGCGGGCACGCGTCGCGGCCGAGCCTGCTGTGGGTTGTGCTGGTCATCTTGCAACTCCTCGTACAGATGGCTTGGTTTGCAGGTGGCTTGGTTTGGCTTGGATTACCGTCGCGACATGACCAGGGTCTATCGGCGCCATCGTGTACGTCCAGGTTGACTTTCTGGAGCTCACCTTGAAGCGTGGACTTCATGATTGACCTGCGCCGGCTTCATGTCCTGCGGGCGGTCGACCACTACGGCACGGTCACCGCCGCCGCCAACGCCCTGCACTTCACGCCGTCCGCGGCCTCCCAGCAAATCCGCCAGCTCGCCCGTGACCTGGGGGTCGACCTGCTGGAACCGCAGGGGCGCGGGGTACGCCTCACTCCGGCGGCGGAGAGTCTGCTCGCGCACGCCGACGCGATCCAGGCCCGCTGGGAGCGGGCCGAACTCGACCTGCGGGCCGACCACGGCGAGCCCGCCGGGCCGCTGCGGGTGAGCGGTTTCCCGGTGGCCATCTCGGTGCTGCTCGCCCCGATGGCGGCCCATCTGCGCGAGCGCCATCCGCGGCTCACCGTCAGGATTCAGGAGCTGGGGGTCCCGGACAGCTTCGACCGGCTCTTCGAGGGCGAGATCGATCTCGCGATCGTCGAGGCGACCCCGAACAACCCGCCCCTCAGCGACGCCCGCTTCGACCAGGAGCCGCTCCTGGACGACCCGTTCGACCTGGTCGTCCCCAACGGGCACCGGCTGGCGGCGCGGGAGCGGGTCGACCTCGCGGACGCCGCCCGCGACGACTGGATCGCCCCGGTGCCGGAGAGCCCCTGCCGTCCGCACGTCCTCTCGGCGTGTGGCGCCGCCGGGTTCACGCCGGACGTCGTCCACCACGCGCTGGACTGGAACGTCACCGCCCACCTGGTCGCGAACGGACTCGGCGTCGCCCTGATCCCCCGCCTGGCCCACCTGACCCCGCACCTGCCGATCACCCGCGTACGCTGCGCCGGCAACCCGCACCGCAAGCTCCTCACCTGCACGCGCGCAGGCGGCCACGAACGCCCGGCGATCGCGGCCGCGCTACGGGAACTGCGGGAACTCGCACCTACGGCGGTGGCGTGAGCCCGCCGGCTCAGCTGCCCGCCAGCCCCGTATGCGCCACCCCCTTCACGATCTGCCGCTGGAACAGCACGAACACGATCAGGAGCGGCAGGCCCGCGATGACGACCGACGCCATCATCTGCTCGTACCGGAGCCCGTAGGACGTCTGGACGTTGACCAGGCCGACGGGGAGGGTCATGCCGTTGGGGTCGGTCGTCACCAGGAACGGCCAGAGGAAGTTGTTCCAGGTCGAGATGAAGGTGAAGATGCCGACCGCCGCGAGGACCGGGCGGGACAGCGGCATCACGATCGTCCAGAAGACGCGCCAGCGGCCGGCGCCGTCGACGAAGGCGGCCTCCTCCAGTTCGCGGGGGACGCCGTCGAAGAACTTGACCAGGATGAACACCATGGCGGGGACGGCCACTTGGGGGAGGATGACGCCCCAGTACGTGTCGACGAGGCCGAGTTGGACCATCTCCGCGAACAGCGGCGCCATCAGGACCTGGGGCGGGACCATGATTCCGCCGAGGACCAGGGCGTACAGCACCTTGCGGCCGCGGAACTCGGTGCGCGAGAAGCCGTACGCAGCCATCGCGCAGAGCAGGACCGTCAGGACCGTCGTCATCACCGAGATATAGGCCGTGTTGAACATCCAGCGGCCGATGTCCCCGGCCTCCCACACCTTCCGGTAGGCGTCGAAGGTGAACTGCGAGCCCAGCCAGTGGAGTGGTGTCTTCGTCGCCTCTCCTTCCGGCTTGAAGGAGGTCGCCAGGGCCCAGGCGAGCGGGAGCACCCAGACGACGGCCAGCAGCACGGCCGCGGCCAGTATCGCGAAGCGGCCCGGCGTCCAGCGCGCCCTGCGGCCATCGTCGGTCGGGGCGCCGCTCCTGCGGACTCTCCTGTCGGCCATGGCGCCCGTGCGGAGTTTCCTGTCGGTCATTGCGCTCATGACGGCTCCCCGTTCCGACGCGACAGCCGCAGCTGCACCAGCGACACGATCACGATCAGTGCGAAGAAGAGGTACGAGACCGCCGAGGCGTAGCCGATCCGGTAGCCGGTGAACCCGGACTGGTAGACGTACTGGAGGATCGGGCGGGTCGAGTCGTCGGGACCGCCGCCGGTCATGATGTACACCTGGTCGAAGATCTTGAGGGAGGCCAGGATCTGGAGGACCAGGACGACTCCGGTGGTGCGTTTGAGCAGGGGGAGCGTCACGTGTCGCAGCCTGTGCCAGGCACCCGCTCCGTCCAACTCCGCCGCCTCGTACAGGTGTTGGGGGATGGACTGCAACGCCGCCAGGTAGAGCAGGAAGTTGAAGCCGACCGTCCACCACACCGTGGCGAGGACGATCGAGAGCATCGCGTACCGCTCGTCCGTCAGCCAGCCGATCCCCGGGTGCAGGCCGAACCGGGCGAGCAGTTGGTCCGCGAAGCCGAAGTCGGACGGGTAGATCACCCAGAGGAAGAGCAGTCCGATCACGCCGGACGGCAGCAGGAACGGCGCGAACCAGGAGAGCCGCCACAGCCATTGGACGAAGCGCAGATGGTGCGAGAGCAGGGCCATGACCAGGCCCGTCAGGACCAGCGGCACCGTGGACAGGATCGTGAACCAGAGCGTGTTCCAGAGGGACGACCAGACGTTGGGGTCCTGGAGGGCCTCGACGTAGTTGTCGAAGCCGACGAACTCCCCTCCCTCAGCGGTGATGTTGTCGTTGCGCAGGCTCATGCCGATGCCGGAGACCAGCGGCCAGAGGAGGAAGAGCGCGTAGGTGAGGAAGAACGGGGCGATGAACACAAGGCCGTGCTCGGTCCACTTGCGGCGGACGGTGACGGGCCTCGCCGCCGGTTGCTCCGCCGAGACCGGGCCCGGGACGGTGGGCGTAGGCGTGGGCGTCGTGGTCACGCGGCACCACCTCCGGCGCTGCCCAGGGGATCGGGGGTGTCGAGCAGTTTCCGCAGCCGTTTCTTCGCCTCGCGCAGGGCGTCCGACGGTGAACGCGATCCGGTGAGGACGCCCGAGAAGACCGCCCCGAGCTGGATCCACATCTGCGAGGCCGAGCCCGCGAACCAGGCGGGCTGGTCGAGGACCACGTCGTCGATGACGGACCGGTACTCGGACTGCGGCTCCAGCTCCAGATAGGCCGGGTCGTCGAGGGTCGGCAGATACGCGGGTACGTGGCCGCCCTTGGCCCAGTCCAGGGAGTGCTGAAGCATCCAGGCGACGAAGGCGTGGGCCGCCTCGGTCGCCGCGTCCGAGCGGTCCTCCTGGTGCGGGAGCACGAAGGAGTGGCAGTCGGCCTGGGCCGTGGGGCGTCCGAAGAGCGCGGGCACGCGGGTCATGGAGAACGGCAGTTTCGCGGCGGTGAAGGTGGACACCTCCCACTCGCCGTTGAGGTGGAAGGCCGTCTTGCCCGCGTTGAACACGCCGATGGAGCCCGGGTAGTCGACGCGGCGCACCATCAGTCCGTCCGTCGTGAGCCCGGCCATGAAGTCGAGCACTTCCAGGGCCTTGGCGTCGTCGAGCGTGAGCCGCCTGCCGTCCGCCGACAGGACCGTGCCGCCCAGCTGGGAGTAGAAGGTGGCGAAGAGGCGCCAGGGCGTGGTGCAGTCGGGGCCGGTCGTCTCGGAGGTCACCGCGGGCACGCCCGTGACCTTCTTCGCGGCACGCAGTGCGTCCGTGAACTCCCGTGCGCTGCCGATGGGTCGGAGCTTCCCGTCGTCGCCGAGCAGCCCGGCCTTCTCGCAGACGTCGGTGTTGTAGTAGAGCACCATGGGGTGGGTGTCGAGCGGGATCGCGTACTGCTTCCCGTCCACCGCACCGCGCTTGAGGATCTCCTCGGGGAACTGGTCGGTCCCGACGCCCAGTTCGCCCAGCCGGTCCAGGTCGAAGGGGTCGAGCAGCCGGCCGGGGCCGAAGCCCGCGAGCCTGGCCAGATGGAGGACCGCGACCTCGGGCGCCCGCCCGCCGGCCCCGGCCATGCCTAACTTCGTGTAGTACGGAGTGCCCCACTGGAGCTGAGTGGCTTCCAGCTCGATCCCGGGGTGCTCCTCGGCGAACGCATCGACCAGCGCGGTCATGTTGGCGCCGTCGCCGCCGCCGAAGAGGTGCCAGTACCGCATCCGGGTCCTGCCCTCGGCCCCGAAGGAGGGCGCGGCGCAGCCCGCGGCTCCCAGGGCCACGGCTCCGGCGGCGGCCCCGGTGGCGGCGATCAACTTCCTTCTGGTCAGGCGTGGTTCATGTCGTTCGACTCGCTCATCGTTCACGGCCCGTCCTTCAGTTGTCCGAAATGCCGAACCTTGCTCGCAACTTCGGACGGACCGTAGATTCGAAGCGCCTGCGCGTCAACGGTTCACACAAGCCACAAGCCTTCCGGTTCGCGCACGCCTCCCGGTTCGCGAAAGCTTTCCCCGCCGACACCTCAGCCCAGTCAGCCCAGCCTGATCACGTTCCAGGACAGCGGCTCCAGCGTGGCGCTGAGCGTGCCGTCCTGGAGGGTCGTGCCCGTGACCTCGTGGGGTGCGACCCGCTCCGGGTCGTCGAGGGTGTTGCGGGCCTCGGGGTCCGCGTCGGCCAGCGCACTGTGCTCGACGACCGTCGTCAGGCCGAGCGAGCCGAGCGCCACCTCAAGCGGCAGCGCCTGCGTCCGGCTCCGGTTGACCGCGAAGACGGTGACCGAGCCGTCCTCGGCGCGCACGGCGGTGGCGTGCAGCAGGTCCGTCTCGCCGTACTTCTTCGTCTCGTACGTGGGCGAGTCGACGCGTACGTCGAGGACCTGGCCGCGCCCGTACCGCGAGGCCTGTGCGAACGGGAAGAACGTCGTCTGCCGCCAGGCCGGGCCGCCGGGCTCGGTCATGATCGGCGCGATGACGTTGACGAGCTGGGCGAGACAGGCGACGGTCACCCGGTCCGCGTGCCGCAGCAGGGCGATGAGGAGCGAGCCGAAGACGACCGCGTCCATGACGGAGTAGTTGTCCTCCAGGAGCCGCGGGGCCTCCGGCCAGTCCAGCGGGTCGGACTTGGCGGACTGCTCCCACTCGTCCAGGTACCAGACGTTCCACTCGTCGAAGGAGAGGTTGATCTTCTTCTTGGACTTGAGCTTCGCGCCCACGTGGTCGCAGGTCGCGACGACGTTCTCGATGAACGACTCCATGTCGACGGCGGAGGCGAGGAAGGAGTCGAGGTCGCCGTCGGTCGGCCAGTAGTAGGCGTGCAGCGAGATGTAGTCGACGAGGTCGTACGTCTCCGCCAGGACCGTCCCCTCCCACTCGGCGAAGGTCGGCATGGACTGGCTGGAGGAGCCGCAGGCGACCAGTTCGACGGAGGGGTCTATCTGGCGCATGGCGCGCGCCGTCTCGGCGGCGACGCGGCCGTACTCCTCGGCGGTCTTGTGGCCGGTCTGCCAGGGGCCGTCCATCTCGTTGCCGAGGCACCACAGCTTGATGCCGAACGGGTCCTTGTCGCCGTGGGCGGCCCGCCGGTCCGAAAGGGCCGTCCCGGAGGGGTGGTTGGCGTACTCCTGGAGTTCCAGGGCCTCGGCCACTCCCCTGGTCCCGAGGTTGACCGCCATCATCGGCTCGGCCTGCGGGCCGATCTTCTTCAGGAAGGCGATGTACTCGGAGAGGCCGAAGCGGTTGGTCTCCGTCGACCGCCAGGCGAGGTCGAGCCGCCGGGGCCGCTCCTCGGCCGGGCCGACCGAGTCCTCCCACTTGTAGCCGGAGACGAAGTTGCCGCCGGGGTAGCGGACGGCGGTGACGCCGAGTTCGCGTACCAGCTCCAGCACGTCCGTACGCAGGCCCGCTTCGTCGGCCGCGGGGTGGCCGGGCTCGAAGATTCCGGTGTAGACGCAGCGGCCGAGGTGCTCGACGAAGGAGCCGAAGAGACGGGGGTTGACCTCGCCGACGGTGAAGGCGGGGTCGAGGGTGAAGCGGGCGGTGCTCATGGTTCACCTTTCGGGCGCGGTGAGTCGCGGATGGCTTGGGTGAGGCTGGCGGCTGGACCGTAGACAGAAAGCGCTTACTCGTCAATGGTTCGCGTACATCGGAAGTCCCCGCCCGGGGTCGGACAGGGACTTCCGAGGAGCTACCGAGGGGACCTCCGAGGAGCTGCCGACCGGCTCAGGAACCGCTACTGGAGCCGCTAACCGGCGAACGCCGGCTGCGCGAGCCCCTTCCCCGCGCCGGGGACCACCAGCACCGAGCCCGAGAGCGGGTGCGGGGCGTCAAGACCCGTACGTGCCGTCGTGATGTACAGGTCCGCCAGGTCCCGGCCGCCGAACGTGCAGGCCGTCGGGCGGAGTACGGGGAGTTCCACGACCCGGTCCAGGTCGCCGGACGGCGTGTAGCGGCGGACCGCGCCGCCGTCCCAGAGGGCTACCCACACACAGCCGTCGGCGTCCACCGTCAGGCCGTCGGGGAAGCCCGCGCCCTCCTCGATGTCTGCCAACTTCCGCCTGTTGGTGGCCTGTTCGCCGTCGAAGTCGAAGACGTCGATCCGCCGGGTCGGTGTGTCGATGTAGTACATCAGCCGTCCGTCGGGGCTCCAGCCCGTGCCGTTGCTGACGGTGACGTCGTCGAGGACGACGTCCACGGTGCCGTCGGGGGCGAAGCGGGAGAGCGTGCCGCCGCCCGTCGCCTCGTCGTAGCGCATCGTGCCCGCCCACAGGGAGCCGTCGGGCGCGACCGCCGCGTCGTTGGCGCGGCGCCCCGGCACCGGATCGTGGTGCAGCCAGCGGAAGTCCTCGCCTCCGGGCCCGTAGAGCCCCACGCCGTCCCGCAGGTTGACGACCAGGCCGCCGCCCGCGCGCGGCTTCGCGGCGCCCACGTGCTGTTCGGTGACCATGACCGTGCGGCGGCCGGAGACCGGGTCGTACGTGTGGACCCGGGACCCGAGGATGTCGATCCAGATCAGCCGCTGGGCGTCGGCGTCCCAGGTGGGTCCCTCGCCGAGGGCCGCCTCCGCCCGCACGGCCACCTCGTACGCGTGCGTCGTCCCGGTCATGCCACGCTCCGGTGGCCGAGCCGCTCGGACAGTTGGGCGGCGCCCTTCGCGGCGAGCTGCTCCAGCTCGACCCGGCGCTCGTCGCTCCACCGGATCATCGGTACGGAGATGGAGAGCGCGGCGACGACCTGGCCCGTTCGGTCGCGCACCGGCGCGGCCACGCAGCTGACGTCGGGGTTCGACTCGCGGCGCTCCACCGCGACGCCCCGGGCGCGGATCTCGACGAGAGCCTCGCGCAGGGCGGCCGGGTCGGTGATGCTGTTGGGCGTCATCCTGACCAGGTCCGCGTCGACCGGAATCCGTGAGGTCAGCTCGGGCTCGGAGAGCGAGGCGAGCAGCATCTTGCCCACGGAGGTGCAGTGGGCGGGGAGCCGGCGGCCCGCGGCGGACACCATGCGCACGGCGTGCGTGGAGTCGACCTTCGCGATGTAGATGACGTCGGTGCCCTCCAGGATCGCCACGTGGACGGTCTCGTCGCAGGTCTCCGCGACGGACCGGGCGACCTGCTGGCCCTCGGCGGCGAGGTCGAGCTGCTCGGCGTACCGGCTGCCGAGCTGGTACGGCCGCACGCCCAGCCGGTAGCGTCCCGGCTGACCGGGCACGGGCGCGATGTACGAGCGCGCGGCGAGTGTCGTCACCAGTTCGTGCACGGTGGTGCGCGGCAGCTGGAGCCGGCGCACGATGTCGGGGGCGGAGAGCGTGCCGTCCCCGTCGAGGAAGAGCTCGAGTATGTCGAGAGCCCGAGTCACGGCAGGTACGAGGCGTCCCACAACTGGCCCCCTCTCTGTGTTCGATATTTCAACAGATGATCGGCATGACGAACACAGGCTACTCATGTGAGTTTGCCCGGGCAATGGTCACGTAACGGCTGCGTCTCGGGGGCTTGTCGGGAAAGGTACCGGTAACAGGTCCCCGTGACGGGTTACGGACTCTCGGTGACCGGCCCGGCCGGCCTCAGCGGCGGGTTCTGGGGTCGCCGAGATCCCCGCGCAGCCGCTGGGCGCGCAGGACCAGTTCCAGCTCGAAGCGGCGGTCCGGGTCGTCGATCTCGTCGCCCCACAGTTCGCGGATCTGCCTCAGGCGGTAGCGCACGGTCTGGGGGTGGACGCCGAGGCGGGCGGCCACCTCGGGAGCGCCGCCGCGGGTCTCCAGCCAGGCCAGCAGCGTCTCGGCGAGCCGGCGGCCGTGGGTCGGTCCGCAGTGCGCGAGCGGCTCCAGACAGCGCAGGGCGAGGTCGTCGATGAGCTCCTCGGGCTGGAGCAGGACCAGTGCCTCGGTGTGCTCCGTGCAGTACAGCACCCCGCCCGACGGCAGCAGCCCGCGCTCCATCAGCCGTACCGCCGCCTCGGCCCAGCGCAGCGACTTCGCCGCGTCGGCCAGCGGCACCGGCGGGCCGATCGCGCCCGCCCATCCCGTCAGCGCCCGGTGCAGCAGTTCCGGGCGCCCGGCGGCGGCCGGTTCGGGGACGACCATCCGGGGCTGCTCGTACTCCATGTCCAGCAGCACTCCCTGGCTCACCGCGGGGGCCACGGCCTCCCGGGCGGGCCGCAGCAGGACGCCCACCGCGACCTTGTCCGGCAGCGGCCAGCCGATCCGGGCGGCCCGTTCGGCGAGGGCCTCGGCGGGATCGCCGCGGTGGTGCTCGGCGAGCAGCAGTTCCATCAGCCGGCGCTGCAGGCGCAGCCGCTCCCCGGCCTGCCGGGCGGCGGCCTCGGCATAACCGCGTACGGACTGGTCGACCAGTCCGTCCAGGTACTCGTACCCGGCGTCGACCAGCTCGTACATCGCGGGCGGCGGGATCTCCACGCGCTGCCCGATCTCGGCGAAGCGGCGCCAGGCGAGCCGCACCCCGAGCCGGTACATCGCCTGGAGCGAGTCGAGGCTGCGGCCGTGCAGGCCCTCGCCGCGGCCGAACTCCTGGAAGACCTCGGGGTGCACGCGCGGGCGGCCCTCGGCGGTCTCCAGGTGCTGGACGAACACCTCGATGGCCCGCCTGATCCCGATCAGCGCCATCGGCTCGCCGGAGTCGTCGAGGATGACGGGCAGATGGGGATACTCGTGGCGGATCTCCTGGAGGATCTCCTCGGCGAGCGCGGGCGCCTCGGCCATGGCGAGGGCGGCGAACTGCCGCACCTGGAGGCGCGGCACCTCGTGCCACGCCGAACGGACGATGAGTGGTCCCCGGCGAAGGGCCATGGTCAGCGCTCCCGGCCGGCCGTCTCATACGTGACGAGCGGCGTGTTCGGCTGGTCGGGCGTCGCCTCCAGGAGCGCGACGATACCGAGGGCGGCGCCCACGGCGAGCACGGCGGCGGCCGTGACGGTCAGCAGGGCGGCAAGCAGTCTGGGCATAGCGGGTCAGCCTCTCTGTCGAGGTCGTCCCCACCGAAACGCTCCGCTGGGAGCGCCGTACGGAATCTGCGGGCCGATTTGTGGCTGATCGCGCAGTTCCCCGCGCCCCTTGCGGGGCACGGCACATCCCCTGCGGGGCACAGTACATCCCCGTCACCACCGGTCCCACCCCGTCCGGCGGCCTCCAGTTTCGACAACGCATTGACACTTAGTCAAGGGTGCGCCTACGGTTCCCGGCCCATACCGCACGTGCGCCCTCACCACGAGCCTCCTGGAGTGCCCGGATGCGCCGGAAAGCGTCACCTCTCTCACTGATCCTGCTGGGCCTCGGCACGTTTCTGCTCGTCCTGGCTCCGATGCTCGCCTGGTACGTGGAACCACGTGCCGCCGTGAACCCGATCGACATCGACACGACCGCGATCTACCAGGGCACGGGCAGCGTCTTCGACGTCGACAAGGTCGAGACCGTGCCCGACACGCCGATCACCATCACCCAGCGGGTGCGCGGCGACGTCTCCGACAGCGAGCGCAGCGGGAACGCGGTCTGGGACGTGACGACCACGGTCGACACGGACAAGTCGCTGCCCGCGGCCGACCCGCACGACGCCCTCGACTTCACACCGCACCGGTATGTCACCGACCGTAAGACCAACCGGCCGGTGCACTGCTGCGAGGAGAAGCCGTACATCGAGGGCGAGGCCTACCTCAAGTTCCCCTTCGACGTGCAGAAACGCTCGTACCGCTGGTGGGACAACACCCTCGGGAACACCGTCACTCTGCGTTATCGCGGTGTGAAGAAGATCCAGGGTTACGAGGGCTACCGCTTCACCGGAACCGTCCCCGCCGCCAAGACCGGGACCCGGCTGGTGCCGGGCGGGATCATCGGCGAGCCCGAGCGCGGCGACGTGCTCGCCGAGGAGTGGTACGCCAACCACGGCGTAGAGCTCGTCGTCGACCAGGCCACCGGCCGGGTGCTCTACGCGCAGACCGGCCCGCGCCGCACGCTGCGCGCCCCGGGCGGCGAGAAGGACGCCGCGGTGCTCCTGGACACCAAGAAGGTGGCCTTCACCACAGACACCCAGAAGACCGCAGTGGACCAGGCCAAGACCGACAGCGGGCAGCTGCGCGCGGTGGGACGGACGGTACCGATCGGTGCGGGTGTGCTCGGATTCGTCCTCGCCGTCACGGGTGTCGTTTTGGTCGCGCGCGGACGCCCGCGTCCCGAATCGTCCGAGAATTCCCAGCAGCCGCTCACAATGTGATGAGACGTCAGGTGGATAAAGCCCGGAAATTATCACTTCCGTGAGTAGCCGCGACGATCCAGCGGGCGAAAACTATCCACCCCCACCCGAACACAGCCCGACCACAACCCCATCACAGCCGGCACCCACCATCCGCACAGACCGTCCGCACCGACCGTTCGTCCAGACCGTCCGTACAGATCCATCCGCAGATCCATACGGATTCGCGCCGCGGGAATTTCAGGTACCGCGGCGCGAGTCCGGCCCGACGTCGACCGATCCGCATCGCGAGACCCCGGGGCACCCGGCACCGCACCGTGCCGAGTGCCCCACCCCCCACATGCCACACCCCCACACACGCTGGTTCCGCACCCCGAGACGAGTTGGAGCACCCATGCCCCAGCACGTGCCTTCGTCGTTGCGCGCCGCCTTCCCCCGCTCCGCGCAACGACACCCGGCGCTCCCCCCACAGCCGCGCCGAATCGTTTTCCTTGCCCGCCGCGACTTCGGCAACGAAGCGGCGGGCGGATCCGAACTCCTCGTCGACAAACTCGCCGAGGGCCTGACCCATCTGGGCCACCAGGTCACCCTGCTGTGCGGGGGCCCGGCGGCGTACCGCGACTACCGTGTCGTGTCGGCGGGCGGTGACCTCGGTCACTATCTGCGGGCCCGCTCGGCGTTCCAGCGCCAGGTCGGCGACTGCGACCTGCTCGTCGAGGTCTGCAACGGCATGCCGTACCTGGCGCCGCTGTGGCATCGCGGGCCGACGCTGTGCCTGGTCAACCACGTGCACACCGATCTGTGGCGGATGCGGTTCGGCGGACCGCTGGCGCCCGCCGCCCGGCTCGGCCGAAGACTTGAACACTGGGCGCTGGCAGGCGCCCCGCAGCGCCGCGGACTGCTGGTCGCCGTCTCCCCCTCGACGGCCCACGCGCTGCGCGCCATCGGGGTCGAGCGCGAGCGCATCCGCGTCGTGCACAACGGCGTCGAGGAGCCGGGCCCGCCGTCCGAGCGCTCTTCGGAGCCCCTGTTCCTGGCGATGGGCCGGCTCGTCGAGTACAAGCGGATCGATCTGCTGCTGCGGCTGTGGGAGCGGGTCCGCCCGGTCACCGGCGGCCGGCTGGTGATCGTCGGCGACGGACCCGAGCGGGCACGTCTGGAACAGCTCGCGGGCCCCGGTGTCGAGTTCCGGGGTCATGTCTCCGAAGCCGAGAAACACCGGCTGCTCTGTGCCGCCTGGCTGCTGCTGCACCCCTCGGCGGTCGAGGGCTGGGGCCTGGTGGTGACGGAGGCGGCGGCCCGGGAGACACCCGCCATCGCCTTCGACGTGCCCGGCCTGCGCGACTCGATCGTGGACGGCGAGACGGGCCTGCTGGCCCGCGGCGAGTCCTCGTTCGCGGCGGCCTGGTGCACGCTCGCCCTGTCCACCCACCGCCGCACCCTGATGGGCAAGGCCGCGAACGACCGCGCCGCCCAGTACCGCTGGGACCGCACAGTCCGCCAGTTCAGGGCGGTGGCAGCGGAGGCGGTGAGGAGCTGGACGCCATGACCGCACCGACCGGCAGAGGTAGAAGCAGAGGCCCGGGAGAAGGCACCGGCCTCAAGGACCCCTCGCTGCGCCGCTCCCTCGCCCTCTTCCGCGCGTTCCGCCATGAGCAGGACGACCCGGAGGCCTGCTACTCGCTGCTCGCCCGCGACGCCGTCGACCAGGTGGAGGCGTACGACGGTCCGGTCAAGGGCCGGACCGTCGTGGACATCGGCGGCGGGGGCGGCTACTTCACCGAGGAGTTCCGGCGGCGCGGCGCGCAGGGCTATCTCTTCGAGCCGGACGTGCGCGAGCTGGGAGCGGAGCCGCCCGACGGGGCGGTCGTCGCGGACGGCTATCTGCTGCCGCTCGCGGACGCGGTGGCCGACGTCAGCTTCTCCTCCAACGTCCTCGAGCACGTCGCCGACCCGCAGACCTTCCTCAGCGAGATGGTGCGGGTGACCAAGCCCGGCGGTCTGATCTACGTGTCGTTCACCAACTGGCTGTCCCCGTGGGGCGGTCACGAGTGGGCGCCCTGGCACTACCTCGGCGCCGAGCGGGCCCGCGCCCGCTACACGCGCCGTACGGGGAAACCCGCCAAGCACACCCTCGGCGAGAACCTCTTCGCCGTACACATCGGCCCCACCCTTCGGCAGGTGCGCGCCCGCGACGACATCACGGTCGTCTCGGCGCGCTCACGCTACTGGCCGTTCCTCGCGGAAACCGTCGCGAAGGCGCCGGGACTGCGTGAGTTCGCCACCTGGAATCTCCTCCTCATCCTCCGGCGGTGTCCATGACCAGTGCGGTCCAGATTCCTCCCCCGGCGACTACTCGCCCCCTCGTCCCGGCACCGGGCCCTCCTGAGGGCCCGCGGTCGCGGCGATGGCTGCTGGGGTTCTGGGCCGTGGCGTTCGTGCTGTTCCTGGTCGTGGACCCGGGCCGGACGACCTTCGACACCAAGCTCGGTGTCGTGCTCGACCCCTGGCAGTTCCTCTCCGACCTGGGTCAGTTGTGGCACGACCGGGGCGGCTTCGGCGGCATCGCGGACCAGTACGTCGGCTACGTGTGGCCGATGCTGCCGTTCTACGGTCTGTTCGACCTGCTCCAGGTGCCGGTGTGGCTGGCCGAGCGGCTGTGGCTTTCGCTGATCGTGACGGTCGCCTTCTGGGGTGCGCTGCGGCTGGCCGAGCGTCTTGGCATCGGCAGCGGCTCGTCCCGGCTGCTCGGCGCGGTGGCGTACGCGCTGTGGCCGGTGTTCACCATCGTCGTCGGTTCGACCTCGGCGGCCGCCCTCCCCGGCGCGTTCCTGCCCTGGGTGCTGCTGCCGCTGACGAACGAGCGGTACAGCGCCCGGGTCGCCGCCCTGCGCTCGGCGCTGATCATTCCCTTCATGGGCGGCGTGAACGCGTCCTCGACCCTGGCCGCCCTGCTGCCGGTCGGGCTCTATCTGCTGTCCCGGCCGCGCGGCCCCCGGCAGCGCAAGCTGATCGCCTGGTGGGTCCCGGGAGTGATCCTGGCGACGGCCTGGTGGGTGGTCCCGCTGCTGCTGCTCGGCGCCTACGGCGAGAACTTCCTGCCGTACGTGGAGAGCGCGCAGACCACCACGGACACCATGTCGGCGACGGAGACCCTGCGCGGCGCCGGCAACTGGGTCGCGTATCTGCACTTCGGCGACGCCTGGCTGCCCGCCGGCTGGAGCGTGGCGGCCTCGGTGGTCGTCATCGTCTCCTCGGCGCTCGCGGCGGGGCTCGGTCTCGCGGGCCTGGCCCGGCGGGACATGCCGGAGCGGCGCTGGCTGGTGCTGACCGTGCTGTCGGTCGCGCTCGTCACGCTGGCCGGGTACGGCGGTTCGTTCGGCGCGCCCTTCCACGGGGTGGTCCAGGACTGGCTGGACGGCGGGCTTGTGCCCTTCCGCAACATCTACAAGTTCCAGGTGGGGTTGGCGCTCGCGCTCGTCCTGGGGCTGATGCACCTGGTCGGGGTCGCCTCCGAGACTCGGGGCGCCCGTCCCGTGCCCGGCCGCCGGCTCGCCCCGCTGATCGCGGCGGTCCTCATCCTCCCCGGTCTGGCCTGGCCCTATCTCAACGGGTCGATCCTGCAACCGGGTTCGTTCCAGGAGCTCCCCAAGTACTGGCAGTCCACGGCGAACTGGCTGGAGGAGTACTCGCCCGACTCCCGGGCCCTCGTCGTGCCCGCCACCGCGCACGGCATCTACACCTGGGGCTCCCCCATCGACCAGCCCCTAGACGTGCTCGCCGAGTCCCGCTGGGCCCAGCGGGACTACGTGCCGTTCGGCACCGCGGGCAACCGGCGGGCGATGGACGCGGTCGAGCAGTCCCTGCTGACGGGCGGTCAGGTCCCAGGCCTGGCCGACTACTTGAGCCGGGCGGGCCTCTACTACGTCGTCGTACGCAACGACCTCGACCCGGACCAGCTCGGCTATGTGCCGACCGCGACCGTGAAGCGCACCCTGGAGGAGTCCGGCTACCGGCGGGTGACCGGCTTCGGCCCGCAGATGACGGGCGGACGCATCCCCGAGGGCACCCCGCTGCAGATCGAGGGCCTGTACCCGCGGCAACGGGCCGTGGAGATCTACGAGCCCGCCAGCACGGACGTGCCGCGGCCCGGGCAGGCCGGTCTGAAGGCGGTCGCCGACACGGCCGTCGTGTCCGGCGGCCCCGAGGCGCTGCTGCCGATGTCCGCCGACCCGACGATGCGGGACCGGGCCGCCGTGCTGACCGGCGACAACCATCCCGGTCTCGGCGCCCCCGAGGTCCAGGTGGTGGGCGACGGGATGCGGCGCGCCGACACCCGGTTCGGCCTGGTCAACGCCAACACCTCGTACACGTACACCCGTAACGAACGCAATCACTCCGACAGCTTCCAGGACGCCGGGGAGAAACCGCACCAGATCCTGCCGACGGAGGGGATACAGCACCAGACGGTGGCGGAGCTGCGCGGCGCACGCTCGGTGAGCGCGTCGTCGAGCGGCAACTGGCTGTTCTACCTGCCGCAGTACGACCCGGTGCACGCCTTCGACGGCGATCCGAACACCGCCTGGGCCGAGGGCGCGGCGGGTTCGGCGGACGGGCAGTGGCTGCGGATCGGCTTCACGGAGCCGACGGACCTCGCGTCGTCGATCCGGGTCACCCCGCTGCCGCAGGACAGTGTGCGGTCCGCGCCGACCCGGGTGCGGGTGGAGACGGAGCGCGGCTCCGAGACGAGCTTCCTCCAGGCCGACGGCACCCGGCAGCGCATCAAGGCTCCCGCAGGGGAGACGAGTTGGCTGAAGATCACCATCGTCGACTCGGTGGCCCGGCACGCCGGTCTGTCCGGTGCGGGCTTCTCCGAGATCAGCATTCCCGACGTCCAGGTGACCCGCATGCTGCGGCTCCCGACGGACGCCGAGCGCACCGACGCGGCCGCCGAGGTCATCTCGCTGCACCGCGCCAACGACCCGGGCGGGTTCTCCCCGACGGGCACGGAGGCCGGGCTGCACCGCCGCTGGAGTTCGGAGGCGGCGGGCACGTACGAGGTGAAGGCGAGCGCGGTCCCGGTGCCGGGCGACGCGTTCGACCGGATGCTGTACGAGGTCGCGCCCGACCAGCAGAACCGCATCACCGCGACCGCCGACTCGACGGCCCGGCTCGGTACCGGACTGTCGCCGCGCAACCTCACCGACGGTGACCTGACCACCGCGTGGATCGCCGGGGACAACCCGACCATCCACCTGCGCTGGCCCGGCAAACAGGCCGTCGGCGAGGTCGTCCTGGCCCCGGCCGGCGGTCTGTCCACCCGGCCCACCGAGGTCAGCATCAGCTCGCCGGACGGGGCGGAGATCGCCGGTGTCGACGAGAACGGCAACATCCGCTTCGACCCGATCACCACGGACCAGCTCGACATCACCATCACCGACACGGCCCCGATGACCGTCCACAACCCGCTCGCCGACGAGGACCTGCAACTGCCGGTCGGCCTGACCGAGGCGTACGTTCCCGCGCTCGACCAGTACCGCACCCCGCAGCCCTCGCCCCGGCGCACCTTCAGCCTCCCGTGCGGCCAGGGCCCGGACCTCGCCGTCGACGGCGAGCTGTACCAGACGAGCGCGCGGGGGACCGTACTGGATCTCGTGGAGCGCCGGCCCATCGAGCTGACGCTCTGTCAGGAAGGGCGTGCCGACGCCGGGTTGTCCCTCGACGCGGGCGAGCACCGGGTCGAGGCGGGTGACGCGGGTCCGCTGGCCGTCACCGACGTGACGCTGACCCGCGGCACGGTCACCACACCGACCGCGGTCGATCGTGAACTGGGGATACGTGACTGGCTCGGCGACCGCCGCGAGGTGACGGTCGGCTCCGGCGCCGCCTCGTATCTGACGACGTACGAGAACTTCAACGACGGCTGGAAGGCCACGCTCAACGGCAGGGAGCTCAACCCGGTGCGGCTCGACGGCTGGCAGCAGGGCTGGCGCGTCCCGGCCGGCGAGGGCGGCACGGTCAAGCTCTCCTACGAGCCGTCCGTGCTGTACGAGGCCGGGCTGATCGGCGGTGGGGTCGCGGTCCTCGCGCTCGCGGGGCTCGTGCTCTACCGGCGGCGCTCGCCCAACCTCGACGAGCCCACGCCCGTGCCGCCGCCGCCCGGGCTGATCCTGGGCACGGTCGCGCTCACCCTGGTGGGGATCGTGATCGCCGGGTTCTTCGCGCTGCTGGTGCCGCTGCTCGCGCTGCTCGCCTGGCGGCGGCACGCGCTGCTGGTGCCGATCGCGTTCCTCGCGCTCGCCGGGGCCGGGATCGCCGCCGCGACCGGAGCCGGGGAACCGGCTTCGGAGGGTGCGGGGGCGTTCGGACCCACGGCCCAACTGCTGGCGCTGATAGGGCTGTTCGCGGGCCTGGTGTCGGTGGGAGAGAACTCGTACGGGGCACGGGAGCCCGCGGCCTGGGGGACGGGCGCGCTACGGCCTCCGCCGCCGGGGTCCGAGGCGCCGACGACGCCGCTGCCCCAGCGGGTGCGGGGCGAGAGCGGCGGTCCTGGGGCACCCGAGCCGCCCGGGGTTCAGAGTGCGTCGGGGTCGCCCATGCCGCTCGGGACGCCGCCGCCACCCGGAGCACCGCTGCCGTCCGGGCCGCCCGGAATACTGCCGCCGCCCGCGACACCGCAGCAGCCGGGCACCGTTCCGGAGAGGGGTTCAGGACCCGCCTCGCAGGAGGGCTCCGGGGCCACGGCTGGGCCGGCCGCCCGGCCCGAGTCCGAGGAGGGCACCCGGCCGCTCGCTCCGCGGCCGGAGTCCGGGCCGACCGTGTCCGCCCGCGGGCCGGGGTCCGCGCAGCGGGAGCCCGACCCGCCCACCTCGCGGATCCCCTTCCGGAAACCGAAGTCGAAGGCGACGCCGCCCGACGAGACCAGTGTGCTGCGGGCCGAAGGGACGAAGGCGAACCGGCCCGAGTCCCAGCCCGAGGACGCGCGGCCGGCTCGCCCAGAAGAGACGGGGGAAGGCGAACCCACATGACCACGCTGGACCACCCGGCACGCGACGGCACGGACGGCCCCGTACGGCCGCCCGACAGGATCCCGTTCCCCGTTGTGGACGAGGTCGCCCGCCACTGCCTCCAGGAGGAGGAACCGGAGACCGTCCACATCGAGGTCCACCTGCCGGGCCGCCTCGACCCGGACCGGCTGAGGACGGCGTTCACCGAGGCGCTGCGCCGCCACCCGCGCATCCTGATGCGGGAGGCGGCGGGCCCCTGGTACCGGCGGCGCTACGAGTGGGAGCTGACCCCCGATCCGGACGTGGAGGTCGTGCTGTTCCCGCCCGCGGACCGGGAGGCGCTGAAGCACGCCCGGGACCGGGCGCTGCGCGACTGCCCGCCCCTGTCGGCCTCGCCGCCGATCCGCCTTGAGGTCGTCCTCGATCCGGAGGCCGACGACACCGTCCTCTTCGTCACCATCAACCACACCGCACTGGACGGCCCTGCCTGCCTGCGGGTCCTGGCGACCGCGGCGGAGCTGTACGGCGGCCGGGACAACTCCCCGGCGGCGCCCCCGACCCGCACGACGGCCGAGGCTCCCCGGGCCGTCGAGACCCCTTCCGGCTGGGCCCCGCCCGCCCGGGTGGCCCACGGCAGCCCCGAGCCCTCCCCCGGCAACGGCATGCTCGTCACCGAGTTGAGCGTCCCGCACCGGCCCAAGGGCTCCCCGTACACCGTGAACGACCAGCTCATGGTGGCCACCGCTCTGATGATCAGCCACTGGAACCGGGAGCACGGCGCCCGCCCCCGGCCGCTGCGCATCACCATGCCGGTGGACGACCGCCCCCGCGGCACGGACATGCCCATCGGCAACGGCACACGCCTGGTCGAAGTGCCCTTCGCGCCGGAGGAGTTGGACGCCTCGGACATGGCAGGTCTGCTGCGCCGTACGGCGGACCGCACCCGGGCCCTGAAGGCGCAGCCGCGCCCCCAACTCGGCCACGGGGCCTCCCTGTTGACGGCTCCGGTCGTCCCCGTGGCCTGGCGGGCCGCGCTCACCAGGGGCTTGCGGCGGGCCGCCGGGCCCTGGACGTCGACCACCCTGCTGAGCAACATCGGCCGTATCCCGTACCCCCTCGACTTCGGCGAGGAGGCGGGCCGCGCGCACGCGGTGTGGTTCTCGGCCCCGGCCCGCATGCCGCGCGGGCTGACGGTCACCACGGCCGCCACGGCGGGCCGGCTGCACCTGGCGCTGCGCTGGTCGCGCACCCTGCTGAGCCACGGTGACGGCGCCCACCTCCGCGATCTCTTCGAGCACTACCTGCACGCGACGGAACACGCCACGGAGAGTGCCCCATGACCACGGCCCCGCCCCGCCGGCCACCGCGCGGACTACGGGACTTCTACGAGAACCCCGCCGTGCCGGTCGCCTCCGGGCCCTCCCGGAGCCTCCGCCAGGCCCGCATGCTGGCCGCCGCCCTCGGCCCGGCCTCGGCGGGCCCGCGGACCGTCATCGACATCGGCTGCGGCGACGGCAGCGCGGCCGCCACCGCGGCACCGCTGCTCGCCGGTCACCGCGTCGTCGGCGTCGACTGGTCCCAGGACGCCCTCAGGCGCGCCCACGCCCACCTCCCGTACGCGGTACGCGGCGAACTCACCGACGGCGGACTGCCGTTCAGGTCCGCCTCCGCCGACGCCGTGCTGTTCAGCGAGGTCGTCGAGCACCTCGTGGACCCGGACTCGGCGCTGGACGAGATCCACCGGATCCTGCGCCCCGGAGGTCATCTCATGCTCTCCACACCGAACCTGGCCGCCTGGTACAACCGGGCCCTGCTCCTGGCGGGCGTCCAGCCCGTCTTCTCCGAGGTGAGCCTGCGGGCGATCCACGGCCGCCCCGGCACGGAGGTCGTGGGCCATCTGCGGCTCTACACCGCCCGCGCGCTGCGGGAGTTCGTGAACGCGTCCGGCTTCGAGGTCGTCCAGCTGCGGGGCGCGCCCTTCCACGGCGTGCCGCGCCCGATGCGCCCGCTGGACCGACTGGCATGCCGCGTCCCGTCGGCGGCCTCGATCCTGCTGCTGCACGCGCGAAGGACGTAGGCCATGTGGTGGGGAGTGGCCGCGGCCCTGCTGGCGAACGTTCTGTACAGCATCGGATTCGTCCTGGAGAAACGGGCGTTGGCGACGATGCCCGAGGTGAACATCCGCCGCCCGGCCCAGCTCCTGCGGCTGGTCTTCGCCAGTCCGCTCTGGATCGGCGGCTCCCTCGCCCTGGCGTCCGGCTTCGGCGCGCAGCTGGCCGTCTACCGCACCCTCCCGATCGCCGCCGCGCAGGGCATCTTCGTCTCCGGCCTGGTGCTCCTCGTGCTGTTCTCCTCGGTGCTGCTCGGCGAGGAGACCTCGGGCCGTGAGCGGTACGCGATCGGCGCGATCCTCGCCGCGCTGCTCATGGTGGTGCTGTCCCTGAAGGAGGGCTCCGACACGGTCAGCCTCAGCGCGCCCGCCCCGCTGATCCTGCTGGTCTGCGTGCCGTCGCTGGCGCTGGGCGTCTGGCTGTACGCCTCCGCCGAGCGCCGCGCCCGCCACCGGCACCGGATGCCGACGACCGGCGTCGAATACGGCGTGGCGGTGGGCCTGTTGTACGGGGTGAGCTCGCTGGCGATCAAGGGCGTGTCGAGCTACCTCACCACAAGTGGCCTGGGCGGTGCGGTACTTGACCTGCTGCGCTCGCCGTACCCCTATCTCCTGCTCTTCACCGGCCCGTTCGGCCTCGTCATGTCGCAGGCGGCGCTGCAGCGCTGCCGGGCCTCGCTGATCGTGCCGGTCTGCACGACGGTGACCTGCCTGTTCACGGCGGTGCTCGGCACGCTCGCGTTCGGCGAGGCGCTGCCCGAGGATCCGCTGCGGCTCGCGCTGCGGATCGGCGGTACGGCGCTGGCGGTCTCCGTACTCCTCGCGATGCCGAAGCACGACCCACCGTCGAAGCCCCAACCCCCCGCCCCGACCAGGGAGTTGACCCAGTCATGAATCCAGACGACCCGCTGCTGAAGATACTGGCGTGCCCGCTCGACAAAGGGCCGCTGCACCTCCTCCCGCCCGAGGCGGCCGGGGAGGAGGCCCAGGACGGCTCCGACGGTTCCAAGGGCGAGGCGCTCTACAACCCGCGTCTGCACCGCCGCTACCCGATCGTCGACGGCATCCCGCAGCTCCTCCCGTCCTCCGGTGAACAGGTGACGGAGGACCAGCACGAGGAGCTGCTGCTGCGGATGTCCGGCGGCAGCGACCTCGGCGACTCCCACCGCGATCCCCAGACCCCCGGGATGATGACGCCATGACCCTGGCAGCCCGTTTGGCCCCCTTTGTGCCGGTGCGCTGGGTCGCCGCGGCCGCCCGGTTCGTCTATCCGCGCTTCGAACCGGAACTGGCCCGGCTCGCCGACCTCTGCCCGCCCCGCTGCGGCACGGCGGTGGACGTCGGCGGCTGGTACGGCCCCTGGACGCGGCGCCTCTCGGACCGGGCGCACCACGTGGTGACCGTCGAACCGGTCCCCCACCTGGCCCGTCTGCTGACCGCCGCGACCCCCGGGAACGTCCGGGTGGTCCAGGCCGCCGCGAGCGACCGCCGGGGCACGGCCCGCCTCTGGCTGCCGCCCGGCGACCAGGGCGACCGGGGGGTCTCCTCGCTGGTCCGCCGGGACATCCACGCCCGCGCCCTGGACGTCCCCTGCGTCACCCTGGACAGCCTGAACCTGCACGACGTCGACTTCGTCAAGATCGACGTGGACGGCAACGAACTCGCGGTGCTGCGCGGTGCGACCACCCTCCTCACCCGCGACCGCCCGGCCCTGTTCATCGAGCTGGAGACCCGTATCCAGCCGATCACCCCGGTCGTGTCCCACCTCTCCGAGCGCGGCTACCAGGGCTGGGTCCTGCCCGGCGACACCTGGCTCCCGCTGTCCTCCTTCGACCTGGAGGCCCACCAGGAGCACGCCTCGCACGTCGTCTCCCAGGGCCTGCTGCGCCGGGTGCTGCCGTTCCGCGGCCGCGGGTACGTCCGGTACGTGAACTCCGTCCTCTTCCTCCCGGACGGCCGCCGCCCAGGCGACACGCGCCGCACACAGCGCGAGCGCGTACGCGACGATGGGACGCATGCCCCCCGCCAAACGGCCCGCTAGGCCGCCCGCCCCCTTCACCCCGCTCGACTTCCAGCTCGTCCTGCTGCGCCGCATGGCCGACCACAACCAGGACCTCGTGGAGGACGCCCGCCACGCACTGGGCGCCTCGGTCGCCGACATGCGCGAGGCCAACCGGCGCTGGCAGGCGATGCGGCACGCTCCGAGGAGCCGAGGGGCGGTCTCCCGTTACCGTTCGATCCTCGGCGATCCGGAGCCGGTGGCGGACCGGCGGATCGGCGACCTGTCCTGCGAGGCGTACCTGTGGCCGGTCCCCCTCTGGCCGGACCTCCGCTTCGAGGTGCTGGTGGCCCCGAACGGCGTGGCCTGGAACGAGTGGCTGGTCCGGGCGCCGGGCGCCGCGGGGCCTGAGCTGCGCACCCTGGACGACCTGCGCCCCTGGTCCTGCACGGTCGACGAGGCGGCCCGCGCCTTCGCTCCCGCCCGGCCCCTGGAGGGGACGGCCCCGACCCGGTGGGGGCTGAGGTTCGCGGGCGCGGACGGGACGGGCGTACGGCGGGAGTGCGTGGCGGAGTTCACCTGGGGGCTGTTGCAGCGGGTGGCCGTCACGGACAGCCGTGACGGCTGACGATCGTGCGGCCCGGTTACCGGGTTACCGGGCCGCCTTGACGATCGCCTCCGCGACCACCGGTACGGAGTCGGCGTGCAGGAAGAGGAAGAGGTTCGGCTCGACGAGTTCCAGCTCCATCACGCGGGGTGCCCCGTCGTCGCCGTCCACCAGGTCCACGCGGGCGTAGAGCAGCTCGGGTGAACCGGGCACGGCGGCCAACGCCCGCCGGGCGACGGCGAGTTCGGCGGGGGTCGGCTCCCAGGTCCTGAGCTGCGGATGGGGCACCTTGTCCTCGTCGTACGCCGTCCCGGACTCCAGGACGGCACCCTTGCGGATGGCGTGCAGGAACCGCCCGCCGATGAACTGCAGGGCCCGTTCGCCCGCCGTGTCGATGCTCCGTACGTACGGCTGGACCATCGCGGTCAGTCCTTCCGCGTGCATCCGCTCCAGGTGCCGTACGGCCGTGTCGTGCTCCTCGGGTGTGTAGCGGGCGGCGTACCGGGCGCCGGCCCCCGAGGTGGGCTTGACGACGTACTCGTGGTCGGCGGGCAGCAGACCGGCCGGGTCGGTGGCGTCGCCCGGAGCGAGGTAGCGGGTGTCGACGACGGGGACCCCGGCGGCCGCCAGATCCCCCAGATACCGCTTGTCGGTGTTCCAGCGCACGACCTCCGCCGGGTTCGCCAGCGTCGTCGCGGCCCCGCACCGCTCGGCCCACGCCACGAACTCGGCGGCCCGCCAGCTGTAGTCCCAGGTGGAGCGGATGACGGCGAGGTCGAAGCCGCCCCACTCGACCGCCGGGTCGTCCCAGCACACGACGACGGCCTCCGCCCCGGCCTGCTCCACCGCGCCCGCGAGGACCGGCAGGTCGCGGTCGTACCCGGACTCCTGTACCTCCCGGCAGGTGACGAGTGCGATGCGGGTGGTGGTGCGCTCCACGGCTGGCTCCTCTGCGTGTCCGTAAATCCGTAGCGAGTCCGTAGCCAACAACAGGCCGGGGAACCGGGGCAAGGCGTTTGACCTTCACCTTTGGTGAAGCCACAGCATGGGTGGCGAGACGAGGAGCGGTCGACCGACAGGCCGCTCGTGGGGGTGCGCGCGCATGGAGATGCTGACGATCGGGGCCTTCGCGAAGGCCTGCCGGCTGTCGCCGAAGGCGCTTCGGCTGTACGACGAGCTGGAGTTGCTGCGCCCCGCGCGGGTGGACCCCGAGACGGGCTACCGCTACTACGCGCCCGAGCAGCTGGAGCAGGCCCGGCTGGTGGCGTGGCTGCGGCGGCTGGGGATGCCGCTGGCCGGCATCCGCCGGGTCCGCTCCCTCGAACCGGCGGCCGCCGCGCGGGAGATCCGCGCGTTCTGGGCCCGGGTCGAGGCCGAGACGGCGACCCGCCGGGACCTGGCGGCCTTCCTCGTCGACCACCTCTCGAACGTTCCGGGGAGCGCCCCCGGGAACGTCCCAAGGAAGGACACCACCATGCTGGAACTCCGCTACTCCGCCCTCTCCGACACCGGCCTCGTCCGCCCGTCCAACCAGGACACGGCATACGCGGGCACCCGCGTGCTGGCCGTGGCGGACGGCTTCGGCCCCGGGGGCGCGCCCGCCAGTGCGGCCGCCGTCGAGGCCCTGAAGTTCCTCGACCGCGAGCCGCTCGCGGCCGGCCGCGTGCTCAACCTCCTGGAGGACGCGGTCCAGGGGGCCACCCAGGCGGTCCGGGACGTCGCGGGCCCGGCGGACGAGGACGGCACCACGCTCACCGCGATGGTGTGGACCGGCTCGCAGCTGGCCCTGGTCCACATCGGTGACAGCCGTGCGTACCTTCTGCGCGACGGCGGGCTCTTCCTGATCACCCACGACCACACCGTCGTCCAGTCGATGATCGACGAGGGCCGCCTCACCCCCGAGGAGGCCACCGCCCACCCGCAGCGCTCCCTGCTCCTGAAGGCCCTGCCCGGCACCGGGTCCGCCCCCGCGCCCACTCCGGACCTGCGCCTGCACGACGCCCTCGCCGGCGACCGCTACCTGCTCTGCTCCGACGGCCTCTCCACAGTCCTGCCCGAGACGGCCATCCGGGAACTCCTCACCTCGGCCCCCACCCCCGCCGAGGCGGCCCACGCCCTGGTCGCGGCGGCGAACGACTCCGGGGGCCCGGACAACGTGAGTTGCGTGGTGGCGGACGTGCTGACGGCCGGGAGCGGGGCGGCCGTCCAGTAGTACGCCTAGTACGCCTAGTACGCCCACCAGCCGGGCAGGGCCCCGTCCCGCTGAACCGGCCCGGCTGGTCCGGCCCCTCTCAGACGGGTTCCGGAAGATGACCGAGGTGCTCGACGACACGCTCACGCAGCAGGAGGTACTCCTCCCAGCGACGGGGCAGCGGGCCCGGCGGGCGCTCGACGACACGGGCAGAGGTGACGGTCTGGCCCCGCTGGAACTGCTCGCGCGTCAGGTCGAGTTCAACACCACTGGGCAGCCGGTTCCACCAGTGGAAGCCGCGCTGGGTCCCGTCAAGGTGCACCTCGCCGACCATGAGATCGCCGCCGAAGACGTCATTGACGATCAAGGCCGTGATGTCACAGTGTCCCAAGGCCGGGTTGCCTGGCTGCCAGTCGGCCTGATCGTCGGGCGAACAGGTGTCGGCACCCCAGCCGGCCCGCAGGGCCTTGTCGAGATCGAGCAGGTTCCAAGGGATCATGCCGCCAGCATCCCAGCCACCACTGACATCGGAACTGACACCGACTCCACGGGATGCCTGGTCCGTGGTCAAGGCGGTGAGGTCTTATCGAACGGCCGTCTGACAGCCGGTTTCAGGGGACTGGTCGGGCAGGTAGCGGGACCTTTCCAGAGAGGTGAGAGTGGTGTCGACGGCGTCGCAGATGCTGCGGATCGCGCGGGCCGGGTCGGGCAGATCGACGTTCCACAGCCCGACGGAGCTGCCCGTGCCGATGGCGAGGGTCCGTCCGTCCGGGCTGAACGCCACTGCCGCGAGCGAGCTGGTCGGCAGGGTGATTCTGTTCTGACTGGTGGCGAGGTCCCACAGCTGGACTCCTCTCACGCTGCTTACGGCCAGGGTGCGCCCATCGGGGCTGAAAGCCAGCGACCTCACCTCACCGCTGAGACTGAAACTGTCTCGGAGCTGACCGGTCCGCGTATCCCACGTCTTCACGAGTCCGCTGCTGCTGCTTGCGGTGGCCATGATGTGCCCGTCCGGGCTGAACGCGAGGGACAGCGGGCTCGGGCCGCCCGGCTTGATGGTGCGCTGTGCGCGGCCGGTTGCGGCGTCGAGCAGCGTGACCACGTCGCCGCCCCCGATGTGCACGACGGCGAGTGTGCGGCCGTCCGGGGTGAACGCCACTGCCCTGACGGGTTGGCCGTGGCCGGCGTGGGCGGTGAGTAGTGCGCCGGTTGAAAGGTTCCAGATCCACACCGATCCGTTCCTGCCGACGATGGCGAGCCGTCTCCCGTCGGGACTGAAGACCGCCGTGTCGATGGCGCCCAGGGCGCGGCTGTGGTGAAGACGGCCCGTGGCCACGTCCCGGACCTCCACCCTGTTCTTTACGACCCTGACAGCCAGGGCGCGCCGGATCGGGCTGAACCCCACGGCCCCGAGGCGAGAACCCGGGAACGGCAGCTGCTTTCCCCGGAGTGCCAGGTCGGTGTCGAGCGCCAGTGTGGCTCCGTGAGTACCGGTCCTGACATCCCAAAGCTCTACCGACCCACGGCCAGGCGGCCCTTGGTGAACCGTGGCCACCGCGCGTCCGTCCGGACTGAAGACCACGTCGGCGATGTACGTACTGGCATGGCCTGACAGAGTGGTCTGCGGCTGATCGGCGGACAGCCGGTGGACGCGGACGGTGGGGTCCGAGTTGCTGCTGGTGACCAGGGTGCGGCCGTCCGCGCTGAGGGCCAACTTCATCGCCCCCAGCCCGTGGTGACCGGCGGTCACGGTGGCCCGCACCGTGCCGGAGGCGGTGTCCCACAGTCGCACCGTGTCCCCAGGGCCGGGAATGGCGAGGGTCCGCCCGTCCGGGGCGAAGACCGCCTCGCTCAACTCGACGGGACCGTCCTTCAGGGTGCGCCGGACGACGCCAGTGGCTACCTCTCGCAGTTGCACCGAACCATCGGTGCGGATAACCGCGTACGTCCGGCCATCAGTGGTGAACCCCACCGCATGGCCCTCGATCCGGCTGTCATGAGCGGTCCGGGTGCGGCCGGTGGCCACGTCCCACACCCGCACCACTCCGTTGCGGCTTGCCACGGCAACGGTACGTCCGTCAGGGCCGAAGGCGACCGCCCGCGGGTCGGGGTGGCCCTTGAAGCTGTGCCGCCTGCCGGTGGCCACGTCCCACACCCGTACAGCCGCCGGGGAGGCGGCGGCCACACTACGACCGTCGGGGCTGAAGGCCATCCCGCGTACCGAACCGTGTGGAACGGCGAGGGTTCTGAGTTTCCTGCCGGTGACCGGATCCCACAGGCCTATCTCCGCGCCGGCACCACTGGCCATAGCGACAGCGAGGATGCGTCCGTCAGGGCTGAACACCGCGGTATCGCCGGTCTTGTGGTCAGTGAATGTGTGTCGGAGCCCGCCCCCAGGCAGATTCCAGACCCGCACCGCGCCGTCTGCGCTGTGAGTGGCGAGGGTGTGTCCGTCCGGGCTGAGGGCGATGGCATCCACGGGTTCGGTGCCGCCGGTCAGGCGCTTGCGCAGCGGTAGGGCCGCGGCGGCATACAGGGCGGTGGTGGCTTCGCGGGTCGGGCTGGTCCGGTGGGCGTGGACGGCGAGCAGTGCGGCGAGGTCGGGTTCGGAGTGCAGCAGTGCACTGGACTGGGCGGCCAATTGCCGGGACTGGGCCAGGTGTTGGGCGGTGACCGCGCTCTGCCACTGCCCCACGGCGAGGCCGGCGGCGACGAGGGCGAGGCACAGGGCGGCGGTGACGGCGGTGAGCACCAGCCGGTAACGGCGACGGCCCTTCTGCTCGTGGTCGCGGCTGGCGTCGAGGAAGGCGTGCTCCAAATCGTTCAGGTCCTCGCGCGGTGCGCCGCCGAAGTGCTCCTGGGCGGCGGCGAGCCTGCTGCCCCGGCACAGAGCGCCCTTCTCGCGACCGAGTTCCTGCCAGGCGTGGGCCGCTTCGGTCAGGTTCCGGTGCACACGCAGGCGTTCGCGGTCTTCCTCGATCCACCCGCGCAGCCGGGGCCAGGCCGTGATCAGGGCCTCGTGGGCTATCTCGACCGTGTCGCCGTCCAGGCTGAGCAGCCGCGCCCCGGCGAGTGCCTCCACCACCTGGGCGGTGTCATCCCGGCCGGTGCCGGGCAGTTCCGCGCGCTCGACGGGACGGCGGGTGTCGGGGGTTCCCTCACCGGGGGCCACCAGGCGCAGCAACACCCGCCGGGCCGCGGCCGCCTGGTCCTCGGCGAACCGGCCGTACACCTCCTCGGCGGTCTTGGCGATCGCGCCGTCCAGGCATCCGGCCGCCTCGTATCCCGCCATGGTCAGTGTCTTGCCGCGGCGGCGGCGCCAGGTCTCCAGCAACGCGTGGGACAGCAGCGGCAGGCCGCCCGGCGCGTCGGCGACCTCCTTGACCAGCCGGGCGGTAAGCGTGCGTTCCACGGTCAGTCCGGCGGCCGTGGCCGGCTTGACGACGGCGTCGCGCAGTTCCGCCCGGCTCATCGCTCCGGCCAGGAGGTTGGCATCGCGCAGTGCGTCGGCCAGGTCGCGGTGTTCGGCGCAGCGGCCGTAGAAGTCGCCGCGCACCGCCAACAGCACCCGCAGGCGGCTGTCGGGCTGCCGGGCCGTCAGCAGCAGATCGATGAAGCGAGCGCGTTCGTCCGCATCGTGGCAGAGGGTGAAGACCTCCTCGAACTGGTCGACGATCACGAACGTGTCCACCCCGGCGCTGCCGTCGCGGGGAGTTGCGGGTACGAGAAGGGGTGCGTGGCTGCGGGCGGGGCGTTCGCCCGGTGTCAGGATCCGGATCGCGGCCGGGCGCAGGCCGGGCTCCCGGACACGCCGGAGTACGGGTATCAGGCCGGCCCGCAGCAGGGAGGACTTACCGCTGCCGGAAGGGCCGAAGACCGCGGCGAACCGCTGCCGGCGCAGCAGGTCGACCAGGTCGGCGGTGAGCTGTTCCCGGCCGAAGAACAGACCGCTGTCCCCGGCCTCGAACCGTGCCAAACCCCGGTACGGCGTGAGTGATTCGTCGGCGCCCCGAAAGCCGTCACCGGCGGATTCCTCCACCGCCTCCTTCCACCGGGCCTCCCATTCCGCCAGGTCTCCACCGCACGCCCCCGCATAGGCCAGGGCCACCGGCAGCGTCGGCAACTGCTCGCCGGCCGCCGCCTGCGACAGCGTGGTCACCGAGTAGCCCGCCCGCCGGGCCAACGAACGGTAAGTGATCCCGTCCGCCTCCGCCCTCAGCTCGCGTAACCCGGACGCGAACCGCTGCACCGGACCCGCCGCCGGATCCAACGGAACCTCACGACGCCCCGCCACACCTTCACCCCCTCCAGCCGCCCTGCATCAGAGCGTGCAGCCAGTCCATGCACCCCTATGACACACGGAAGGCTCGCGGATCCGTCTCATTGTTCGGCCGCCGGAACGGCACTGCCGAACAATGCTCCAGCCACTGAACTCGGTGCTGCGAGCCGCGGAGCCGAATTCCCGCGGGCCGCCAGGCAACCAAAGAGGACTCGGTCTGCGCATGGAATCCCCACCCTTGGTCCCTACTTCACCAGGGCGCTCACCCTCCGTTAAACCGAAACTACTAACCGCCATTACGGCGGCTGGTTCGTCGCGGTTGGGCTGGCTGGACGCGTTGCGCGGCGTCGCCGCACTCGTCGTGGTGTTCGACCACTCGTCCTATACCTTCATGGCGGACTTCCGGCGGGAGTTGATGCCGCAGTTCAACACCAGCCGCTACGGCATCATGGTGTTCTTCCTGGTGAGCGGCTACATCATTCCCGCCTCGCTGGAGCGCCGGGGCTGCGTCCGGACGTTCTGGATCGGACGGATCTCCCGCGTGTACCCACTGTGGGCAGCTGTCGTCACGGCAGTTCTCGCCGTCAACATCTTGGGCATCGCGGAGATACGTGACTTCGGCCGGCTGAGCGCTGCCATGGTGGCTCTCGCGCACGTCACGATGCTTCAGGAATTGCTGGGGACACCCAATCTCCTGCTCATCCTGTGGACGCTCTCCTACGAGATGGCCTTCTACCTGCTGGTCGTCGCTCTTTTCACGGCCCGCCTTCACCGGCACTCTTCGGCGGTCGCCGTCCTCTTGGCCGTGCTCGCCGCTGTGAGCGTGGCGGCAGGGGTGGTGCTGCCGGCCTCTGCCCTGTCCGACGCGGTCGGCACCGGCCCACTGATCGTGTCTGCCTCGATCGCCATGGTGGTCGCCATCTGCTGTGCGAGCGCCGTTTCACCCGTACTCCGGTGGTTCGGGGGTGTGTTGGGCGGGGTGCTGGCGCTCGTCCTGGTCGCTTTCAACGGCACCGTCCCGCTGTGGGAGGGCCTGGTGATCCTCGCCGTGATGTTCCTCGGCACCGCCGTCTACCGTGCCGAGAACGGTCAGAGCACCTGGAGCCATGCGGCCGGCACCGCCGTCGTGGTGGTCGCCTGCGCAGTGGGGAGTGCGTACGGGTACGGCGACGGCGACCACTTCACACGGCGCGGCTGGATCGTCGCATTCCTCCTGGCTGTACTCACCTTCGGCGCCGGACTGACGCTGCGCCGCCGCCGGTTACCGCGTCCGCTGACCGGACTGGGAACGATCAGCTACTCGGTCTACCTGGTGCATCCGGTGCTGCTGGCGGTGATCGACAGCACGATCGGCCGACGGCGGCAGGACCATCCCGCGCTCGAGGTGGCGTTCTTCGCTGTGCTGCTGCCCCTGTGCCTGCTGACCCACCGCTACGTTGAAGCGCCGAGCCAGACCTGGGGCCGCAGGTTGGCACGCCGCGTCCAACCACCGTGACGAGCACCGCCCCTAAGGAAGGTGGACGCGGGTGTCAGCCGACCGCGGACAGGCGGCGCGGCTCGATGCGTTCCTCGACGGCCTTGTCTCCGTCGCGCGTCACGATGTACGCGCCCTTGCCCGGCAACTCGCTGACCGCTTCGGTCAGTTCGGTGCCGCGGTAGACGAGGCCCACGCCGTCGTCGGTGCAGTGGGTGGTGGGCAGGGTGCCGTCCGCGACGAGCCGGTGCACCATGGGGCGGCGGCCCTGGTCGGTGTCGTAGTGGACGCCGTTGCCGTACGGCAGGAGGCCCAACGCGTTGGTCACGGGCCGCAGTTCGGGACCGAAGGAGTCCGTGGTGCCGCCCTGGAACCAGCAGATCGAGCCCGCGCTGACCCCGCTGAGGACGACGCCCGACCGCCAGGCCCGGCGCAGGACGTCGTCGAGCCCGTGCACCCGCCACACCGCGAGGAGGTTCGCCACCGAGCCGCCCATGACCCAGACAACGTCCTGTGCGAGAACGGCGCCCTCGACGTCGTCCAGGTTGGGCATCGGGAAGAGCTTGAGCGGTGTCAGGTCGAACCCGGCCACCCGCGCGGCCTCGGTCATACGTGCCGTGACGTGCTCGGCGTCGCCCAGGGCCGTGCCGACGTACATCACCCGGGGGCGGCGGCCGTGGACGCCCGCCAGTTCGACCGCGTGGTGCACCAGGGCGTCGAACTTCACCATGGTCCGGCCGTCGGCGCTGAGACCACCGGAGGTGGCCAGGACGGTGGGCACCGCTCCGTTCGGGGCGGCGGGGATCGCGGCGGGCGAGGTCGCGGCAGTGGGGGCTGCGGCGGCCTGGGATCCGGCGGGCTGGGGCGTGGGGGGTGCGGTCATGGCAGGGAATCCTAACGGCCCCTGTCAGAGCGGCCGTTGGTCGTTCTCTTCCGGTTCGCCCGGTTCGCCCTGGTCGCCCGAGTCGCCCGGGTCCCAGTCCAGCAACCGGACCTTCGCCACCGTCCGCACATGTCTGCGCATCGCGGAGGCGGCCTGCTTGGGCTGCCCGGCGACGATCGCGTCCAGGATGTCGCGGTGCTGGGCCAGCGAGCGGCCTGGGCGGCTCGGCTGGCGCAGCGACTCGTGGCGGCTCTCGGTGATCTGGTCGGCGATGGAGCGCATGAACTCGGCGAGGATGCTGCTGTGGGCGGCCGCGGTGACCGCCGCGTGGAAGAGCCGGTCGCCCTCCACGCCGTGTTCGCCCGCCTCGATCTCGGCCTCCATGCGGGCGAGGGCGGCGCGCATACCGGTGATGTCGTCCTCGGTGCGGCGCTCGGCGGCCAGTTCGGCGAGCTTCGTCTCCAGGGCCTCGCGGGCGTCGAGTACGTCGGGGAGCCGCCGGCGGCGTTCGACCAGTTGCTCCACGGGTTCGACGTCGAGGGTGTCGCGGACCAGATAGGTGCCGCCGCCGTGCCGGACCTCGACCAGGCCCTGGACCTCCAGGACGACGATGGCCTGCTTCACGGAGGCGCGGCTGACGCCCAGGCGGGCCGCGAGGTCGCGCTCGGGCGGCAGGCGATCGCCGGCGCCCAGGCCGCCCTCGGTGACGTAGCTGCGCAGCCGGTCGAGGACCTGCTCGTACAGGCGCGGCTTGGCCGCCATCGGGCGCAGCGCGTCGCTCATGCCCGTCCCCCTTGCCCTGCTCTGCTTGCCCCTGGGGCCGCAGCGTAACACCGGACGATGACTGGCCTGGTGGCTCAGTGGCCAAGTGGCTGAACCAATTTGCGTCAGGTCTCTTGACGCTCGCTTCCCTCGGCACCCAATGTGGTTCAGCCACTTGGCCAATCAGCCACCCATCGCTCGACCAGGGGACCCAAAGACGGGAGCCCGTATGTCCGCCGAACTGATTTCGATCCTTGTGCTCGTCGTGGTGTTCGTGATCGCCACCACCCGCTCCATCAACATGGGCGCGCTCGCCTTCGCCGCCGCGTTCGGCGTCGGCGAGCTCGTCGCCGACCTGGACGCCGACAAGATCTTCGCCGGGTTCCCCGGGGACCTCTTCGTCGTGCTCGTCGGCGTGACGTACCTGTTCGCCATCGCCCGGGCCAACGGCACCACCGACTGGCTGGTGCACGCCTCGATCCGGCTCGTGCGCGGGCGGGTCGTGCTGATCCCGTGGGTGATGTTCGTCCTGACGGGGGCGCTGACCGCGATCGGCGCGGTCAGCCCGGCCGCCGTCGCCATCGTGGCGCCGATCGCGCTGAGCTTCGCCGCGCGGTACTCCATCAGCCCGCTGCTGATGGGAGCGATGGTGGTGCACGGCGCCCAGGGCGGCGGCTTCTCACCGATCAGCATCTACGGGTCGATCGTCAACGGCATCGTCGAGCGCGAGAACCTGCCCGGCAACGAGGTCGCGCTCTTCCTCGCCTCGCTCGTCGTCAACGTCGTGATCGCGGGTGTGGTGTTCGTGCTGTTCGGCGGGCTGAAGCTCAGCCGCGACGAGACCGTCGCGGAGGCGAAGGCCACGGCGGCGGTCGGCTCCGGGCCGTCCATGGCCAAGGCAGGGGTCGGCTCCCCGCCTCCCGGAGCCGCGGCCGACGAGGGCACGTCCACCGGGACCGGGACGGCCCACGCCGGAGAACCCCAGGAGCGAGAACGCGGGAAAGGCGCCCCCGGGGAAGGAACCCCCGGGGCGGAAGCGGCCGACCGCCTCAACCCGGCCCGGATCGCCACCCTCGCCGCGCTCGCCGCCCTGGTCGTCGCCGTGCTCGTCTTCGACCTGGACGCCGGTCTCACCTCCATCACCCTCGCCGTCGCCCTCAGCGCCTGCTGGCCCAAGGACAGCCAGAGCGCCGTCTCCCAGATCGCCTGGCCGACGGTCCTGCTGATCTGCGGTGTGCTGACGTACGTCGGTGTCCTGGACGAGATGGGCACGATCGACTGGGCCGGCGAGGGCGTCAGCGACATCGGCGTCCCGCTGCTCTCCGCCGTACTGCTCTGCTACATCGGCGCGCTGGTCTCCGCGTTCGCCTCCTCCGTCGGCATCATGGGGGCGCTGATCCCGCTGGCGATGCCGTTCCTGGCGCAGGGCGAGATCGGGGCGGTCGGCATGGTGGCGGCGCTCGCGGTGTCGGCCACGGTCGTGGACGTGAGCCCGTTCTCGACGAACGGCGCGCTGGTGCTTGCGGCCGCTCCCGACGTCGACCGGGAGCGCTTCTTCCGGCAGTTGATGGTGTACGGAGGGATCGTGGTGGCCGTGGTCCCCGCCGTGGTGTGGCTCGCGCTGGTGGTACCCGGTTGGGGGTGACACCGGCGCACCCGCCCCACCGAGTACGACGAGCCCACCAAGCCCGACGAGCCCGACGAGCAGACCGAACGACTAAGGAGTACGACGCGTGTCCCCTCTCTTCCCGGCCCTGACCAAGGCCCTGGCGGACCCGGACGGCGCGGGCGCGCAGCGGCCCGCCCTGCGCTTCGGCGACCGCTCCCTGACCTACGGCGAACTCGCGGCCGCGGCGGCCCCACTCTCGGCGCGCGTCGCGGGAGCGGGCCGGGTCGCCGTCTGGGCCACCCCCACCCTGGAGACCGCCGTCGCCGTGGTCGCCGCGCTGCTGGCCGGCGTGCCCGCCGTACCGCTCAACCCGAAGTCGGGTGAGAGCGAGCTGGGGCACATCGTGGCGGACAGCGCGCCGACGCTCGTACTCGCGGCGCAGGACACCCGACTCCCGGCCGGACTCGGCACGTTGGAGCGCGTCGACATCGGCATCGATGCCGGCGTACGCGCCACGGACGCGTCGCCGGCCGCCCCCACCGACCCCGCCCCCGAGGCCCCCGCCCTCGTCGTCTACACCTCCGGCACCACCGGTCCCCCGAAGGGCGCCGTCATCCCCCGCCGGGCCGTCGCCGCCACCCTGGACGCCCTCGCGGACGCCTGGCAGTGGACCGGCGACGACGTCCTCGTGCACGCCCTCCCCCTCTTCCACGTGCACGGCCTGATTCTGGGCATCCTCGGCCCGCTGCGCCGCGGCGGCTCCGTACGGCATCTCGGCAGGTTCGAAACGGCGGGCGTGACAAGGGAGTTGAGCGAGGGCGCCACGATGCTGTTCGGGGTGCCGACGATGTACCACCGCATCGCCGAGACACTGCCCGACGACCCCGCGCTGGCCAAGGCCCTGGCGCGGGCGCGGCTGCTCGTGTCGGGGTCGGCGGCGCTGCCCGTGCACGACCACGAGCGGATCGCGGCGGCGACCGGGCGACGCGTCATCGAGCGGTACGGGATGACGGAGACCCTCATGAACACCAGCGTCCGCGCCGACGGGGAGCCGCGCGCGGGCACGGTCGGCGTCCCGCTGCCGGGCGTCGAGGTGCGGTTGACGGAGGAGGACGGGACGACGGCCGTGGAGGCGTACGACGGCGAGACGGTGGGCGAGATCCAGGTCCGCGGGCCGAACCTCTTCACCGAGTACCTGAACCGTCCCGACGCGACCGCGGCGGCGTTCACCGAGGACGGCTGGTTCCGCACCGGCGACATGGCGGTGCGCGACCCCGACGGCTACGTACGCATCGTCGGCCGCAAGGCCACCGACCTCATCAAGAGCGGCGGCTACAAGATCGGCGCGGGCGAGATCGAGAACGCGCTCCTGGAACATCCGGGCGTACGGGAGGCCGCGGTCACCGGTGAGCCGGACGCCGATCTCGGTGAGCGGATCGTGGCGTGGATCGTGTCCGCCGACCCGCAATCGCCGCCGTCCGCCGAGGAGTTGGCGGACCAGGTGGCCCGCAGCCTCGCGCCCCACAAGCGGCCCCGTGTCGTCCACTACCTCGACGCCCTGCCCCGCAACGACATGGGCAAGATCATGAAGCGCGCGCTGGCCCATGACTGACGACGACCGACGGGCCATGGCCGACGGTCGACGGGCCACGGCCGACGCACAGCGGTTCACGGCCCGCGAGGCCGTCGACCTGATCGCCCTCGCCCGGGACTTCACCGAACTCCCGGCCCCAGTGGGCGAGTACGGGCCGGACGGGCCCCTGTCCTGGCACGGGTACGACGCCTCGCGTGCCCGCGCCGCCGCCCGCACCGGCGAGGAGGAGTCGGTCGTCTGCGGCACGGCGACCGTCGGCGGGACCCCGGCCGTGCTGATCTCGTTCGAGTTCGGCTTCCTCGGCGGGTCGCTGGGTGAGCGCACGGGCGACCGGCTGGAGGCGGCCTACACGTATGCGCGCGAGCACCGCCTCCCGGTCGTCTCCCTGGTCGCGACGGGCGGCAGCCGAATGCAGGAGGGCATGCTCGCGCTGGTCCAACTCCAGCGTGTCGCACGGCAGTCGGCGCTCAACCGGCAGGCGGGTCTGCCGCAGATCTCGGTCCTGCGGGACCCGACGACGGGCGGCGGCTGGGCCACCCTGGGCGCGGGCGCCGACGTGATCCTGGCGCTCCCGGGCGCCCAGGTGGGCTTCGCGGGTTCACGCGTCCGCCCGCCCGACGCGGACCCGGCGGCATACACGGCCGAGGCCCAGCTGGCGGCAGGCGCGATCGACGCGGTGGTTCCTCCGGAGGAGCTGCCCGGCCTGCTCGGGCTCTGGCTGCGCCTGCTGACCCGGCCCTCCACAGCGGAGGCCCCGCCCCCGGCCGCCCTTGGCGACACCAGCCTTCCGGCCACCGGCTGGCACGCCGTCCAGCAGGCCCGCTCCCCTCAACGCCCCTGCGCCCAGGCTTACTTGGACGCCTACTTCACCCACCGCGCACCCCTCAGCGGCGACCGCGGCGGCGGCACCGACGCCGGAATGCTCTGCGGATTCGGCGAACACGACGGCCGCACGGTCGCCTACGCCGCCCAGACCGGCACCGCCACCCGCCCCGCCGGCTACCGCACCGCCGCCCGGCTGATCCGGCTCGCCGGCCAACTCCGCATTCCCGTACTGACGTTGGTGGACACTCCGGGTGCCGCCAATGACGCGGAGGCGGAGCGGCAGGGCGCGGGCGCGGCGATCGCGGAGCTGTTCGGTGCCGTGGCCTCCGCCCGTACGCCGATCACCACCCTGCTGATCGGCGAGGGCGGCTCGGGCGGCGCGCTCGCACTGGCCGCGCCCGACAACACCTGGGCCACGCCGGACAGTTACTTCTCCGTCATCGCTCCCGAGCTCGCCGCCGCCATCCTCAAGCGACCGGCGGGCGAGGTGCGCGCCACGGCGGACCAACTCCGCATCCGCCCACAGGACTTGGTGGAGCTGGGCGTCGTGAAGGGCATCGTGGACACATGAGTGGACACATGCGCTGAAGACCTGCCGTATGCCGGCGGGACCCGGCGGAAAGCAGTCCGGGAGGTTTTCCCTCAGAGGGACGGTGAACGCTCTTTGACATCCTCCCCCTCCTTTTAAAAGAGGGGGATTCCAACCCAGGTGAGTTGAGGTTCACGGTTGCTCGTCCGCTGTGTGGGCGGAGTCAACCCTTCGGCACGCTCCCGTTGGGGGCGGGTCTTGCGACCTGTCCTGCCGCGACGTTGGTTGCTGCGTTGGTATCCGCGTTGCAGGTGAACCCGCAGGATACGCAGGAGAACTCGGCTTGGTTCTTGCGCGAGTTCTTCTCGATCCAGCCGCAGGCGCTGCACCGCAGGGAGGTGTAGGGGGCGGGTACGTCCTCGACCCGGCCGGGGGCTTTGTGTTCGGTGCGCTGCCTCAGCAGGCCCCAGCCCTGGGCGAGGATCACTCGGTTCAGGCCCCGTTTCTGGGCGACGCGCCGTCCCGGCTCCTCGACGGTGCCCTTGGCTGAGCGAGTCATGTTCTTGATGTTCAGCTTCTCGAACCGGATCCGGTCACAGGTCCGGGCGAGCATGGTGCTGGTCTTCTCGCACCAGTCCTTACGCCGGTCGGCCTCACGGGCCTTGAGCCTGGCAACCCGCGCGTAGGCGGCGGTCTTCTGCGGGCTGTTCTTCGGGGCCCGTGCCGCCCTGCGCTGATGCTTGCGGATCTGTGCGTGTTCCTTGACGGTGAGCTGAGGGCAGTTCAGCGTGCGGCCGTCGGAGAGTGCGGCAGTGATCTTCACGCCCCGGTCGATACCGATGACCTCACCCGTCCCCGGCGCGGGCGTCGGCGCGGGGATGACCGCGAAGGCCACATGGCACTGTCCGTTGCGGAAGGTGACCCGGAACGTCTTCGCCTCGGGTAGTCCGGTACGCGTGAGTCGGAAGCGGACCCAGCCGCAGCCGGGCACTTTGACCTGTGCCCACCTGCGGTTGAGCTTCTGCACCACCACGGACCGGCCCATGACCTGCCTGCCGGTCTTCGCGTTGAGTTTGGCACTGCCGTCCCCGTTGAACTCTGGAACCCGGTCAGTGCCGATGACGCGGAAGCCCTCGTGCCGGTACTTCCTGCGCCAGGTCGGCTCACCGAACCCGGAGGTGAACTTGGCCTGCTTGGCCTTGGCGAAGTCCTTAAGCGCCTGCTGCTGCACGTCCGCGTTCCCGCCGGCCAGCCACTCGTTGTCCCGGCGGGCTTCGGTGAGCTGCTTGCACTGCTCGGCGAAGCCCGGCGCGGGCCTACGGCCCTTGTACCAGTATGCATGCTGCTCGACCGCGAGGTTCCACACGTACCGGGCGTGCGCGCAGTGCAGGAGCATCTGCTGCTCCTGCTGCGGCGTCGGGTACATACGGAAGCGTGACATGGGACCATTCTAGTACAATAATGGTCCCATGAAGCATGTGAACCTGAGAATCCCCGACGATCTGCACGAGCTGGCCAAGGCCGCCGCCGAGGCCGACGACCGCTCCCTGAACTCATGGCTCGTCTCGCTCGTACGCCGCGCCGTCGCGGACGGTGAACGCCGCTCCGCCCCGCTTCGCGGGAGCGGGCATTCACCCCGGCCCTGAAGGGCCGGGCACCCTGCCCGGAGACAAGATGGAAACCGCGACAGGGCCAAGTACCGTCCGTGACAATGAGGGTGCTCACGGGCCACTGATGACGGGGGTTATCGAACGTTATGGAAGGTTTAGTGGAATTCAAGACGGAGGACGGTGCCCGGATCGTCGTCGAGGGCGTCGAGGACGAGTCCGGCTCCCGTCTGGTCGCGCGGGACGACGGATCGGTCCAGGCGACCCGTACCTTCGAGGGCTCCCTGGACGGGGTGCGGGCGGCCGCGGAGTCCGCGCTCCGCGTCTTCCGGGACGGTTCGCTGGGACCCGACTCCGTGGAGATCGAGTTCGGGGTCAAACTCACCGCGGAGGCGGGCGCGTTGATCGCCAAGAGCTCGGTCGAGGGCCATCTCCTGGTCAAACTCTCCTGGTCACCCGGGCAGTCCGACCGCGGCGCCCCGGAGACCGCCCCGAGCTCATGACCAGCGCTTCCTGGCACGCGAGAATCAGCTGCGGACGCGACACCGGCGCGGGCTTCCTGGTCACCGAGCGGCATGTGCTGACCTGCGCCCATGTCGTCGAGCGCAGCCGCACGGACGCGGTCGCCGTGTCCTTCGCGCACGGCGCCGACGAGCCGATCCCGGCCCGGGTGATCGCACACGGCGGCTGGGACGGCCGCGAGACCGACCCCGGCGACCTGGCCGTACTCGAACTGGACCACCCGGTACCGATGAAGCCGGCGGAGTTCGCCGCGCCCTCAGACGCGTACGGCGATCCCCCGCGCAGGCTCCTGGCCTACGGCTTCCCGAAGCGGTACGACGAGGGGACGCTCGCCGAATACCGGGCCACCGCCGACCAGTTGATCGCCGGCGAGTGGGTCCAGCTGGAGTCGTGGGCCGCGCACGGCCAGCCGCTGGTGCCCGGGTTCAGCGGCGCCGCGGTCACCCTCGCGGACAGCGGCCGCGTCGTGGCATGGTCTCCGCGGCCGCCCGCAGCCCCGAGATCCGCAACGGCCGGATGCTGCCCGCGCAGGTCATGGCCCGGTACTGGCCGCGGCTCGGCGAACTGATCCCGACACCGGACTACGGGCAGGCGGAGAAGGAGCGGCTGCGACGACTGGTCGAGGCGGTTGAGGGGCACGGCAGCCCGGCCACGTCAGAGGCCCGGGGCGGTGACAGCTCCTCCCCCACACGTGGCTTCACTCGAACGGGTGGTGGACTATCGGCGTCGTCGTCGGCGCGGACGGCCCCCACAGGCACGCAGATCACCCACGACCGGCGGCCGGGCGGTCCGCGGACAGCCGGCCCCGGAACCGGAACTCTGGAGTGCGGCCCCGAGCGGCTGTACCTCGACGCCGTCGGGCCGCTCGGGCCGCCGCTGCCGCCGCACGGGTTCCGCTCGCTGTGGGACGCGGCCTGGTATCTGCTGTCCGAGGTGCGGGACGCCGGTGCCGTCACCCGGTTCGCGGCACGGCTCGCCGACTTCGTGGACGACGCCCGGATCCGGGGCGCGCTGCGGGCCTGGCCCCTGCCGCAGGCCCGCCGCACCCCGGCTCCCGCTCCCGCGCCCGCAGCCCGGCCCGCGGCCTCCGCCGTGCGCCCGTGGTCGCCGATCCTCGTCGAGGTCGCACCCAGCGGCTCGGGCCAGGACCACTTCCTGGTCGAGGTGTCCGCGTACAACGGCCGGCACCGCCGGGTGGTGGGTTCGCGCCGTGTCCCCGGCGACCGGATCCGCCCCTACGCGCTGGAGCGCATCGACGAGGCGTACCACGAACTGGAGCCAGGAGCCCGGGAGTTGATCGCCTTCGTACTGCCGCGTCGATGGCTCAACGCGCCCGTGGCGCTCTGGCAGCGCAGCGCCGACGACGACAGCCCGCTCGGCTCCTTCGCCCCGCTGGTCGTGATGGACCTGGAGCGGCGGCGCAGCGGGGGTCTCCAGCACAAGCTCCGGCAGAAGTGGCGGCACCTGGACGCCCGGCCCACGGCACGGCTGCGCCGCATCGACTGCTGGGCCGTCGGACAGGACCAGGTGAAGCTGACCATCGAGCTGCGGCACGCCGCCGACGTGGTGGGTTTCGGTACGCCGCCACGCGCGGACGGGGTCCGGCGGCTGTTCCGGGCGAGCCTGAACGCGGCCGTGCCGGTGATGCTGTGGCCGCGCACCGGCTGCCGCACCGAGCACCGGTGGGGACAGCGGGACGACTGTCAGGGCTCCGCGTTCCTGGACCACCTGGCCGAACACCTCGCGGAGCTGCCGCCACGGGAACTCCCGCACCACATCCACGAGTTGCGCGAGTCGGCGTACGCCTCCGAAGCCCCGGAGCCGCACTGGGCGTACGACCTGGCACTGCTGTGGGAGGACCCCGACTGCCTGCCCGATCCCGTCGGCTATCTGCACAGTCCTGTTGGTTGAACCCTGTTGGTCGAGAACGTGTGTGAATGTGAAAACGGAGAAACCATGTCCCTGTGGCCCGTCTACACGGGTACGAGCGATCCCCACGACGGTATCGCCGAACTGCCCGCGCCACCGCCCTGGCGCGACTTCGACGGCGGGCCCGAGCTGGCGACCCCCGCCGAGGACGGCGACACCTCGGCCGCGTCCCCTGACCGGCGGCACCGCGCTCGCGCCTATCGCGCCACGGACCGGGCGGTCCAACTCGTCAACGCCGCCCTGTACTTGCGCCGCCCGCTGCTCGTGACGGGCCCGCCCGGCAGCGGCAAGTCGAGCCTGGCGTACGCGGTGGCACGGGAGTTGAGGCTCGGACCGGTCCTCCGCTGGAACATCACCAGCCGCACCACGCTCCACGACGGCCTCTACCAGTACGACCCGCTCTCCCGCCTGTACGCGGCGGGACGCGCCGCCGCGCGCGACCTCCCCGCGGACGGCCGACCTGCCGCGGACGGCCAACTCCCCGCGAGCGGTGAGCTCCAGGACCATCTGCGCCTCGGGCCGCTCGGCACGGCGCTCCTCCCGTACGGCCGCCCCCGCGCCCTGCTGATCGACGAGATCGACAAGAGCGACCTGGACCTGCCGAACGACCTCCTCAACATCCTGGAGGAGGGCCAGTACGAGATCCCGGAGCTGGTCCGCGCCGCCCGGCAGACCCCCTCCGCCGAGGTCATGATCGACGGCACGGACGACCGGGTCCGGGTCTCGCGCGGGCGCGTCCGCTGCCGTGCCTTCCCCTTCGTGGTCCTCACCAGCAACGGCGAACGCGAGTTCCCGCCCGCCTTCCTGCGCCGCTGCGTCCGCCTCGAACTCCACCAGCCGCGCGACGCCCATCTGGAGCGCATCGTCCGCGCCCACCTCGGCGAACCCGACGCGTACGCACGCGACTTGATCGACCGCTTCCTGGCCCGGGGTACGGACGGCGAGCTGGCGACGGACCAGCTGCTGAACGCCATCTACCTCACGGGGGCGGCGGGGATCGACGCGTCGTCGCGCGACGATCTGGCGGAGCAGCTGATGCCGTATCTCAGTCGCACACACGACGAACCGGATGCATTCTGAGTTGGTCAGGTCAGGACGGTCAGAGCCGTCCGTCAGGACGGTAGGGGTCCTGGCGACAGTGGCAGCGGGAGCACGGGGGGTGAAGGAATGAGCGACTCCGTCAGCGATGTCGCGCGTCTCGCCGGACTCCTCGCGGAGGCGGGCGGCAGGGAACCACCCACCTCCGTCGAGCTGGCCGAACTCCTTTGGCTCGCCGGGCACATGGAGGCACCGGACCCGCCCGAACCCGGCGCCCACTCCCCCGGGGCCTCCGCACCGCCACCGCCGCCCGCACGCCCCCGTACGGACCCGTCGTCGACCCCCGCCACCCGTCGCCAGGAGACCACCCCGCCCACCGGGTCCGAACCCAGGCCCGAGTCCAAGTCCGGGTCCGAGCCCGAACGCCCCTCCGGGCGGGTCCCGCTGCGACTGCCCGGCGCCGAGACGACGGACGGACCGGACGGACCTGACCGACCGGACCGGACGGACCGACCGGACGGCTCGTACACGTCGCTCCTCGCCCCCGCGCCCCCGATGCTGACGCACCCCCTCGCGCTCCAGCGCGCCCTGCGCCCCCTCAAGCGCCGGGTGCCCGCGCCCTTCGGGGAGGAGCTGGACGAGGAGGAGACCGCGCACCGGATCGCCCGGCTCGGCGCCGCGCCGCAGTGGTGGCTGCCCGTGCTGCGGCCGGTGACCGAACGCTGGCTGACCCTGCATCTCGTGTACGACGCCGGGCCGACCATGCCCGTCTGGCGGCCGCTGGTCCGCGAACTGCACACCGCGCTCGCCCAGTCGGGCATCTTCCGCACGGTGGAGCTGCACCGTCTTGAGCCCGACGGCACGGTACGGCGCCCGGGCTCGCAGGAGTCGTACGCCGACGGGCGCACGGTCACCCTGCTCATCAGCGACTGCATGGGCCCGCAGTGGCGGGACGGCCCGGCGGGCATCCGCTGGTACGGCACGCTGCGGCGCTGGGCGGCCAGGATGCCGGTCGCCGTGGTCCAGCCACTGCCCGAACGTCTTTGGCGCACCACCGCGTTGCCCGCCACGACCGCGCGGATCGCCGCTCCGTCGCCCGCGGCGGCCAACTCCGCGTACACGGTCGACTCGTACGCGACGGACGACCTCCCGCCGGGCGTCCTCCCGCTCCCCGTCCTCGAGCCCTCGGCGCCCTGGCTGGCGAACTGGTCGGCGCTGGTGGCCGACGGGGGCCGACTCCCGGGCGCGGTGAGCCTGTTGGATGCCGTCCCACCGCCCGCGCCGGTCGACGACCAGGGCCGGAGCGACGTCGCGCAGCAGTCCCCGGAGGAGCTGCTCCTGCGGTTCCGTTCCCTCGCCTCCCCGGAGGCCTTCCGTCTCGCCGGTCATCTCGCCGTCGGGCCGCCCGAGTTGCCCGTCATGCGGCTGGTCCAGGCGGCGATCGAACCGAATCCGCAGCCGCAGCACCTGGCGGAGGTGATCCTGAGCGGCGCGCTGACCACGGTCCCGGGCCGGGCCGGTTCGTACGCCTTCCGTCCGGGCGTACGCGAGCTGCTACTGCGCACGCTGCCGCGCACGGCGCACGACCGGACCTCCGAACTCGTGGCCCGGGTGGGTGCGTTGATCGACGCGCGGGCCGGAGTGACGGCCGGGGAGTTCCGGGTGGCGGTTCCGGGGCGCGGAGGTGTCACGGCCGGGGGCGAGCCGTTCGCGGCGGTACGGGAGGAGAGCGTGCGGCGGCTGGGCGGGGTACCGCCGGAGCCGGCCGACACCGGGCTCGTGCCCGACCCCACCATGCCGGAGCTCCACCGTGAGCCACGCGGCGCCCCGGAACCCGACACCGGTCCCGAGACCGACCCTGATGCCGCAGCCGCAGCCGCAGCCGTCGCCGAAACGGGGCAACGCGAGCTCGTACGCGGTCCGTTCACCACCCGCGACCTCTGGTCCGTCACGCTCCCCGAGCCCGGCCGCACCGCGATCGTGTACACCCGGCCGCCCGACGGCACGTTGACCCTCCTCACCCCCGAGCAGCTCCGCGGCAGACGCACTTCGTGGCCCCTCATCACGTACTACGAGGTGGACCTCACCTCGCACCAGGCCGCCCACGAACTGTCGCTGCCCAGTTCCGGCGGCGGAGCCTTCGCCGCCTCCGTCATGCTGTCCTGGCACGTCGACGACCCGGTGGCCTTCGTGCACGGCGAGCCGCGCGACGTGTCCGGCCGGCTGCTCGACCACCTGGTCCGGGAGGCGCGGCGGATCACCCGGCGCCACCCGCTGCGCCGGACGGGCGCGGCACACCGCGCGGTCCGCCGCGGGCTGCGCAGATGGCCGGTGCCGGGGCTCTCGGTGGCGTACTCGGTGGTGCTGACGCCCGAGGGCGAGCCGTCGGCCCCTCCGCGCGTGGCGAGGCCGGTCTCGCCCCCGGATTCCCTGGCAGCGGCCGTCACCGACGCCGAGTGCGTGCTCCTCGGTTTCGACGGGCCCCTGGTCCGGCTCTACACACGGGAGAAGGAGGAGCAGGCCACCCGTGAACTCGCCGCGCTCCTCGCCGAGTTGCGCCACCCGGACGCGGCGCTGAGGGGCGAGCCGCTGTCCTCCCGGGGCGGGCCCCTGCCGCCTCTGGAGGGGCGCACGAACCCGCTCGACCTGCTGCGCGCGCTCGCGGACCATCCCCTCGGAGCCGATCTGCGCCGGCGGCTCAACCGGATCGAGGAACGGGCCGTGGCGACCGCGACGCCCACCCCGTTCTCCGACTCCCTGATCACCACGCTCAACGCCCTCGGCCGGCGTATCGCCGTCGTCGCGGACAACGCGCCGAGTGCCGTCTGGAAGTATCTGCAGGCGCACGGACGGCTGACCGGACTGGTGACCGGCGGAGTGCACGGCCGCACCGAGGACCTCAACCGGCTGATGCCCGATCCCGACTGCCTGCTGCGAGCCCTCGACCACCTCGGCACCTCGCCGTCGGACGCCGTCCTGATCGGCTCGTCGGTCGCCGAGCTGACCGCCGCGAACGCCCTCGGTCTGCGCTTCCTCGGATACACCCGCTCCGAGCCGCACAAGCAGCACCTGGTCCGCGCGGGCTGCGAACTGACCATGACCTCGTGGGCCCCACTGATCCAGGCCCTGCCCAACGTCTAGGACCTGTGTCGGCAGTGGCGTCCACCGGGCACCCGGCAGCCTCACCTGCCCGGGCGCACCCGCCCAAGACCACCCGTCCAGCCGCACCCCGCCCGGCCCACCACAAAAGGCGACGGCCCGTCAGTTCCCGCACGATGCGAAGGAGGACCGCCGTCCGGCGGCCCACGGTCTGTGCTCTCGGGAGGACCTGCCATGACCGCCAGTCTGGAGCAGCTGCGCCGCTGCCACTTCGCCGTCGATCTGGGTGCGGCGAGGACACGCGTGTACGTGAAGGGGGCCGGGCTCGTCGTCGACCAGCCGAGCGTCGCCGCGGTGAACACCAAGACCGGCGCGCTGATCGCGGTCGGCGAGTTCGCCGAGAAGATGACGGGCCGTACGCCCGACTACATCCGCGTCATGCGGCCCGTCTCCGGCGGCACGGTCGTCGACATCGAGATGGCCCAGCGCATGCTGCGCCAGCTGCTCGGCGACAAGATCCGCCGCACCCTGCGCCGCAAGCCCCTGCTGCGGGCCGCCGCCTGCACCCCGCACGACGCCGACCCGCTCGCGCAGCGCGCCGCGATCGAGACGCTCGTCGGGCTCGGCGCGCGGCGCGTGGAACTCGTAGACACGCTCATCGCCGCGGCCGTCGGGTGCGGGCTGCCCGTGGAGCGCCCCGAGGCCACCATGGTCATGGTGTGCGGGGCGGCCGCGACCCAGGTCGCCGTGCTGTCGCTGGGCTCGATCGTCACCGCCGAACGCATCCCCGTCGGCGGCGAGGCCATCGACCACGCGATCGTCCAGCACCTGCGCCACCAGCACGAGTTGATGCTCCCGTCGCAGAACGTACGGCCGCTGCAGCTCGCCCTCTCCGGGAACGGGCTCACCGCCCACGGCCCCGCCTCCACCGAGATCCACGGCCGGGACGTGGCCACCGGCCTGGCCCGTTCCGTGCAGGTCGACACGGCCGCCGTGCGCGATGCCATCCAGACCCCGCTCACTGCCGTGCTCGACGGCATCGGCAAGGTGCTGCGCGTCTGCCCGCCGGACCTGGTGGCCGACCTCGCCGACCGCGGGATCATGATGGTCGGCGGCAGCGCGCTGCTGCCGGGGCTCGACCAGATGCTGCGGCACGCGACCGGCATGCCGGTGCACATCGCCGAGCGGCCCGAGGTGTGCGCGGTCCTCGGCCTGGGCGCCATGCTGGAGGGCAAGGTCGAGCCGCTGGCCCTCGACCCGCTGGCCACCTGAGCCCCGTAGGCCCCCATAGATCCCTGTAGGTCCCTGTAGATCCCCAGGAGAAGAAGCAGATCCTCCGGTGCCTCGTATGACCGACCCGGACCCCGACCTCGACTCCGCCACCGACCCCGCCCATCCCCCTGGCGGGGACCACTCCCGCGCCCGCCGCCCCCTCCCCCGCCTCCTCGAAGCCGTACTCCGCGTCGGCAGCGACCTCGACCTGCCCGCCACGCTCCAGCGCCTCGTGGACGGTGCCGCCGAGCTGACCGGCGCCCGGTACGCGGCGCTGGGGGTGCTCGACGCCGGCCGTGGCGGCCTCGCGGAGTTCCGCACGGCCGGGCTGCCGGAGGCCGAGCGGGCCAGGATCACGCATCCGCCGGACGGGCGGCGGGGCCTGCTCGGCGCGCTCGTCCGCGAAGCCGCGCCGCTCAGGCTCACCGACCTGACCGCCGACCCGCGCTCGTGCGGCGTCCCGCCCGAGCACCCCGAGATGCACAGCTTCCTCGGCGTCCCGGTGTGCGTGCGGGACGAGGTGTTCGGGAACCTCTACCTCACCGAGAAGCTCGGCGGCGGCCCCTTCACGGACGAGGACGAGCAGCTGGTGCGCGTCCTGGCCGCCCAGGCGGGCATCGCGATCGGCAACGCCCGCCTGTACGAGACGGCCCGTCGGCGGGAGCGCTGGATCGAGGGCGCGGCGGCGGTGACCACGGCGCTGCTCACCGGTGAGGCGGCCGACGCACTGATGACGGTCGCCGAGCGCGCCCGCGTGCTGGCCGACGCCTCGGCGGCGGTGATCCTCCAGCCCACGGACGAGGGCGGCATGGAGATCGTCACGGCGTCGACACTCGACGACCCGGGCGACCTCGTCGGCACGACCATCGAGCCGGGCAGCGCTGTGCTGGAGCAACTCCTCGGCGGGCAACCGGTGTTCGTGGAGGACTCGGCGACCGACGCGCGTATGACGACCCGCGTACGGCACCGGTTCGGGCCGAGCATGCTGCTGCCCCTGCAGGCCGGCGGCCGGCTCATCGGCACCCTCGCCCTCCCGCGTCGGCCCGGCGATCCTCCGTACACCTCCGTCGAGCGGCTGCTGGCCGCGCAGTTCGCCTCGCAGGCCGCCCTGGCGCTCGTCCTCGCGGACGCCCAGCAGGGCCGGGAGCGGCTCGCGGTCTTCGAGGACCGTGACCGGATCGCCCGTGACCTGCACGACCTGGTCGTCCAGCGGCTGTTCGCGACCGGCATGATGCTGGAGTCCACGCAGCGCCGCGGCGCGGGCGACGCGGGACGGGACGAGGGACGGAACGAGGGGCGGCGGGACGAGGCGGTCGACGCGCTGCTCGGCCGGGCCGTGGACGAACTCCAGGCGACCATCCAGGAAGTCCGTACGGCGATCTTCGCGCTGCAGCAGCCGCCCGCCGACGCGCCGACCACCTTCCGCGGCAGGGTGCTGCGCGAGACGGCCGGCGCCGCGGCGGTCCTCGGCTTCCAGCCGTCCGTCCGGTTCACCGGTCCCGTCGACACGAGCGTCCCCGACCCGGTCGGCGCCCGCCTCCTCGCCGCCCTCCGCCGCGCCCTCGCCGCCGCGTCCCGCCGCCCCGGCACCGCCCGTATCACCGTCACGGTCGACGCGACGGCGCCGCTCCCGGACGGCCGGCCCGGGGTGCGGCTGACGGTGTACGACGACGGGGAGGTCGAGGGCGAGGGGGCGGGAGTGGGCGAGGGGGCGGGAGCGGGGACGACGGTGACGTGGCGGTCACCTCTATGACGGGCCGGACGGCTGGTGCGGCGGACCGTGCAGGATGCTGTCCGCGATGTCCGGCAACGGCTCCCCGCTGCCGAAGGCGTAGGCGCGGATACGGGCCAGCGCCTCGCCCGTGTCGATGCCCAGCCGCGCGGCGAGGACGCCGACGGCCTGCCGCAGACTGCTCCAGTACTCGTCGAACTCCTCGCTCGGCGCCCACGGAGGGCTTTCGTCGGCGGTCAGCCCCTCGTAGGTGCTCAGGAGCACCATGGTGGCGGCGCGAGCCGCCGAGAGTCCCTGTTCGACCACCTCGGGAGTGGGCGTGCGGGGTTGGTGCAGGAGTACGTCCGCCGAACCCAGCACCTGGCCTTCGAAGGCCAGCGGGAAGGCGAAGAGCGCGGCGACGTGCGGCAGTTGCTCGCGCACCAGGGCCCCGAACACCGGCCAGGGCGTCACCTCGCTGCTCAGGTCGCCCACCACCACGGCCCGCCCACTCGTGGCGGCGCTGACGCAGGGGCCGTCGCTCGCCTCGTACTGCAGTTCCTCCAGCCGCAGCGCCTCGGGGCTGGACGCGCAGAGCAGCTGGCGGCCCGGGGTGTCCGTGAACAGGCAGAGCGTGGCGGCGTCGGCCGACAGGACGTCGATCAGCGCCTCGCACAGCCGTTCCGGAACACCGGCCGGATCACCGTCGGCGGCCTCGTAGACCCGGCGGACGGCGTCGTCGCGGTCGGCCATGTTCCTGTCCGTTCGGTGGGCGGTCGTCTGTCGTCGGTGGTCGGTCCTCGGGGTGCGGTGTGGTCGGTGTGCGGTGTCCTTCTGGTGCGGTGTGGTCTGTTGAAGAGCGACTACCAGGCAGCCACCTCGGCAAACCCGCCCAGCTCAGAGTTCCGCGCGGGAGTCGACCGAGAACCGGGCGCCGTCCGGATCGCGGAGGACCGCCCCGGCGGAGCCCGGCACACGCTCCACGACGGCTCCCCCGTGGTGCCGCGCGGCCCGTGCGCAGGCCTCCACGTCGGCCACCGCGAAGTGGACCTGCCAGTGCGGCCGGACCGCGGGATCGGGAGCCGCCCCGGGCAGCTGCGAGTGGATCCGCGCCACCACGTCACCCCGGCTGTGCAGCACGACCTCGTCATCCTCGTACTGGACCTCGCAGCAGCCGGGCAGCTCGGACGCCCACTCCAGGACCTCTCCGTAGAAGATCGCGGCGTCGAAGGCGTCCCGTGTGTGCAGCCGTACGAAGGCCGGGGCCGCGCGGCGCCACGCCTCCCAGCCCGTGACGAGTTTCCCTTCCCAGATGCCGAAGGACGCGCCGTCCCGGTCGGCCAGCAGCGCCGCCCGCCCCGGCGGGAACGCGATCGGCCCCACCGCCGTCGTACCGCCGCGCTCCTGGCTGCGGGCCACGGCCTCGTCCGCGCTGGACACGGCGAAGTAGGGGGTCCAGGCGACGGCCATCTGGTAGACGGAGGCCACCGCGGCGATCCCCGCCACCGGCACTCCGTCCGCCTGTGCGATCCGGAACTGCTCGCCCATGCTGCCCGAGCGCCACTCCCAGCCGAACACGGCACGATAGAAGTCCTCCGCGGCCGGCAGATCGCACACGGTCAGGCTGACCCAGCACGGGGCGCCGAACACCGAATGGGTGGAGACGGCCTCGTCCTGGGCCGGTCTGTCGCTCTTCATCGCCGCGCCGTCCGTCCTGGCCGTCCTGGTTCTCACCGACCGCCGACCGCCACCGCCGACGGCCGTCTCCGACCGCCACCATCGACGGCCGTCTCTGACCGCTGTCTCCGACCGACGAGGTCAAAGGGTGGTCCCGAACCGCTCCCAGACACGGTGCTCGCCCAGCAGCCGGGTGATCTGTTCCAACGTGCCCGAGCCGCTGTCCGCGGTCACGACGCCGGGAGCGTCCGCCGGGATGCCCGCGGCCGCCAGCACACCGTCGGCCCCCGCCCAGCCGCCGATGGCCTTCCCGTGCCGGTAGGCCTCCGCCAGCATCAGCGGGATCCGCGGATCGGCTGTGCCGTCACTCCCAGCATCCCCCGCCTTGGCGTCGCGCGCACCGTAGGCGTCCTTGGCGGGCCCGGGGACACCGGCCAGCAGGATGGCGTCGTACTCCACCGAACGGGCCGTCGCGAAGGTGCGCTGCACCTGTATCGGCTCGCCCTCCGCGTCCAGTTTGCCGCCGGCGGGGGCGATCACCAGGGGCACCATTCCGGCGTTCAGGACGGCCTCGCGCACGGTGCGTACGCCGTCGAGGTCGCCCTGCTCGTCGGTGACGATGCCGATGACGCGGCCGTCCAGCGGCCAGACGTGGCCCAGCTGGGAGAGCGCGGGGCTGGGGTCGGCGGCGACCAGGGGCACGGTGGCCTCGGGTGCGGGCAGGCCGAGACCGGTGGCGACCTGCTCGCACAGTTCGGGGTCGATGTTGGCGAGCACCTGGAGCCCTCGCTCCTTGATCGCCTGCTCGTAGCACTTGCTCAGCTCGAAGGTGTAGGCGGCGACGATGTGCTCGCGCTCCACCGGCGTCATGCTCAGCCAGAACAGCCGGGGCTGGCTGAAGTGGTCGGAGAACGACGCGGGCGCCTGCCGGACCTTCTGGGACGCCGGTATCTCCACCGGCGTCTCGACGTACGCACGGGTGTCCGCGCCGGCCAGGAAGGGGCAGCCGCCGTCGAGGGAGTTGGGCCGGTAGGGGGCGGCCCCGGTGTGCACGGCCGTCTGGTGCATGCCGTCGCGCAGCATGTCGTTGACGGGGACGTGGGTGCGGTTGACCGGGAGCTGGGCGAAGTTCGGTCCGCCGAGGCGGCTGATCTGGGTGTCCAGGTAGGAGAACAGCCGGCCGGCCAGCAGCGGGTCGTCGGTGATGTCGATGCCGGGGACGAGGTGGCCGGGGTGGAAGGCAACCTGCTCGGTCTCGGCGAAGTAGTTGGTCGGATTGGCGTTCAGCGTCAGCAGGCCGACCGCCTGCACGGGCGCCAGCTCTTCCGGGACGATGTTCGTCGGGTCGAGCAGGTCGATGCCCTCGAAGGTCTGCTCGGGGGTGTCGGGGAAGACCTGGATGCCCAGTTCCCACTGCGGGTACGCGCCCGCCTCGATGGCGTCGGCGAGGTCGCGCCGGTGGAAGTCCGGGTCCATGCCGTTGACGATCTGCGCCTCCTCCCAGACGAGGGAGTGCACGCCGAGTTTGGGCTTCCAGTGGAACTTCACGAGGGTGGTGGCGCCCTCGGCGTTCACCAGCCGGAAGGTGTGGACGCCGAAGCCCTCCATCATGCGGTACGAGCGCGGGATGCCCCGGTCGGACATGTTCCACAGGGTGTGGTGGGTGGCCTCGGTGTGCAGGGTGACGAAGTCCCAGAACGTGTCGTGGGCACTTTGCGCCTGCGGGATCTCGCGGTCGGGGTGCGGTTTCCCGGCGTGGATGATGTCCGGGAACTTGACCGCGTCCTGGATGAAGAAGACCGGGATGTTGTTGCCGACCAGGTCGAAGGTGCCCTCGTCGGTGTAGAACTTCGTCGCGAAGCCCCGGGTGTCGCGCACGGTGTCCGAGGAGCCGCGCGAGCCGAGGACCGTCGAGAAGCGCACGAACACCGGTGTCTCGACCTCGTCGCCGAGGAAGGCCGCCCTGGTGACCTTGGCCGCGGTCCCGTACCCCCGGAAGACGCCGTGCGCGGCCGCGCCCCGGGCGTGGACGACCCGCTCGGGGATGCGCTCGTGGTCGAAGTGGGTGATCTTCTCCCGCAGGTGGTGGTCCTGGAGGAGGACGGGCCCGCGGTCACCGGCCTTCAGGGAGTGGTCGGTGTCGTACAGCCGGTTGCCCTGGGCCGTGGTCAGGTAGGCGTCGCCCTGGGCCATGCTGTCCGGGGTGGCCCCGGTGGGGCCGACCGTCTCCGGCGCGCCCTGGTCGGGCTTGGGCGGCAGCGGTTCGCGCGGTTCGGTGGGCTCGGCGACCGGCGGTGGCCCGGCTCCGGGCCTGCCGGGGACGCCGTCCGGCGGGCCGTCACCGCGCAACGCGTCGACGGCCTCGGCGGCCGCGTCCTTGAGGGGCTTCTTGTCGCTCATGGCACCTCCATGGGTCGTCGGGGCTCCGCCCTGGTACCCATGCCCTTCCGGGCGAACCATGCGGCAACCGCATCCGCAGTGCCTCTCGTGGAGAGCGGCCGACGAGCGTCCGTTCCGACATGCCGCTGACCGCTTCACGGCCGAACGTGTCGGCTGGTGTCACCCACCAGGTCCGGCATCACTTCGAGCGTCCGCCACCACCAGCGCCCGCCAATCCGCCCGCCAATCCGCTCGAAGGTGCCGTTGAAGCGCGTATAGATGATGGGTTGGAGCGGGAAGTCCGGGAGCGCCTGCCAGATGCTTGCGTAGCTGGTGAAGGAGGCGGTTCCCGCCTCGTCGTCGACGTCGATGACCACATTCGTGAGCTGGTGCTTGGTGTGTGTCTCCCCGTCGTAGAGGATCACGTGCTCATCAAGCCAGCGGCCGACCGCCTGCGCTCCTGCCTCGGCCGCAAAAGGCCACGTCCCGTGTTCCCAGAGTCTCGCGACCCCGTCGAGATCGCCCGTGTCAATGGCTTCGCAATAGGCGCAGAGAGTACGCCAGATCTCCTTCTCAGAATCGTAGGAAGGTCGCCCATGTGCTTGCGGTATCTCCATAGGAATCCTTCGAGTACCAGGCCCAGTGCCTCATTTTTCGGTGTAACCCGTCGAACCGGTCGGCTGCAAGGAGCAGCCGGGCGTCGGCGAGGCGCCGTCGGCTGACAGGGCTCAGGTGAAGGCTTCTCGATCTCGGGTACTCGGCGCCCATGTCCGAGGAAACGAGGGCGCCGACGTCCCAGGAAACGAAGGTGCCGAGGAAGGAACAGCCCCTGCCGCCCAGCAGGGGTCGGATATCGGCCGCGATCACCGACTGCCTGCGCGGTACCGGACCGCCGCCGGACGAGGGGGCGATCGCCGACGCCTCCCCTTTCGGGGACGACCCGCAGCTCGCCCTCTACCTCTGCTACGAGCTGCACTACCGGGGTTTCGCGGACGTGGCCGCGTCCCGTGAGTGGGACCCCGACCTGCTCAGGGCCAGGGCGGCGCTGGAGCGGGCGTTCCTCACAGCCCTGCGTGCCTCGGCGACCCGGCACGCACGCGCCGCCGACGCGTTGGACGAGCTGCTGGTCGAACCCGTGGACGGCACTGGTGTCACTCATTTCCTGCGGGACGAGGGCGAGTTGTGGCAGTTGCGCGAGTATGCGGCGCAGCGCTCGCTGTACCACCTGAAGGAGGCCGACCCGCACGCCTGGGTGCTGCCACGGCTGTGGGGCCGGGCGAAGGCGGGTATGGCGGCCGTGGAGTTCGACGAGTTCGGCGGCGGCCGGGCCGAGCGGGTGCACGCGCGGCTGTTCGCCGACCTCATGGCTGACCTCGGCCTGGACACCACGTACGGGCACTATCTCGACGCGGCCGGCGCCGAGGCCCTCGCGGTCGTCAACGTAATGTCCCTCTTCGGCCTGCACCGGGCCCTGCGGGGCGCTCTGGTGGGGCACTTCGCGAGCGTCGAGATCACCTCGTCCCCCGGCTCCCGCCGGCTGGCCCAGGCGATGCGGCGTACCGGCGCGGGCCTCGCCGCGGAGCACTTCTACGACGAGCACGTCGAAGCCGACGCCGTCCATGAGCAGGTCGTCCGCCGGGACGTCGTGGCCGGCCTCCTGGAGGAGGAGCCCCAGCTGGAAGGCGATGTCGCGTTCGGCGTGGACGCCACCGGCCACCTCGAGGACCGCCTCGCCGAGCGGCTCCTCGGCGCCTGGCGATCCGGTGAGTCGTCGCTGCGTACGCCCGTCTGACAGGCCCGCCCAGCCTGCCTCGGAGGAAGAGCTGGTGGTCATCCGTGCCGAACACATCCGCTGAACGCCCCCGCCGGATCACGACCTCGCGTGACGGCCCGCTGCTCCTGGAGGGGCCCGTCGAGGTCGTCCTGGAGGACGGCACGACCGTGTCCTCCGAACGGTTCTGCGTCGCCCTGTGCACCTGCCGGCGCAGCCGCACCTATCCCTGGTGCGACACCAGTCACCGCAAGAGCCACCGCAAGCGGCCGAAGCCCGACCGACCGGACGCCCGAGACCCGGACCGGTCCGGGTCGGCCACGACGGCGTAGTGGTCGGGCTGTGCGAGCGTCACGGCCCGACGCGGTCCTCGCGTGCGGGGGCGGCGGCCAGGAGGGAGTCGTCCTCCACCCGGGCACCGGGCAGGCGGTGGCGGGCCGCGATCAGGGCCGCGTCGATGTCCCGGGTGCCGGTGGCCACGCACAGCGTGTACGAGACGTCTTCCAGCCGGCGGTGGATTTCCTCGGTGCGGCCGGCTTCGGCGTTCACCAGGCGGAGTGCGTCGTACTCCGCGACGAGGTTGTCGAGCACTGCGGGGTGGGCCATCAACATGGTGAAGGTCCTTCCTCTCGGCACTCCGATGGGGTGGCGCGCGGACGAGTACCCCGGCACCGATGCCGCCACGCATCGCGTGCCGCATGGGGCCGACGAGGTGTTCCGGAGGCATCCGGGGTACCCGTGAACCGCGCCGGACAGGTCCGGGCGACGGGTACGGGCGACACGTACAGGCGACACGTACGGGCGGCTGCAAGGAGTGACGGCTGAATGAGTAGCACGGACGAACTGCCCGTCGTGCGCACCCTCGGCGAACTGGGAGCCATGGTGGAGCGCGGCCACTCCCTCTATGTGCGCTGGTCGCACGGCCCCGAGGCCGACCGGAAGGCCGCCGAGAGTACGGACGACCTCACCGGCGTACCCATGGCGGGGCTGTCGGCCAATCCGCTCGACGTCGAACCCTGGTGGGAGGACCGGCCGGTCGAACTCTGGGTGGCCCGCCGGCTGTACGACTACTCGCATCTGCCGCGGGAGAAGGGCCCTGGAGTACGCCCATGGGTCCTACGGGGCCGGGTGGAGGGACGCGGACCCGACAACGAGCCCCTGGTCCGCGACATGGAACCGGTCAGCTGGATCGACGAGGACGTCATCCGGGAAGCCCGGTCGGCGGTCGCCGACCAGGAGGGCCGGTGGGGGCCCATGCGGCGTGGTGACGAGGAGTGACCGAGGCGCATGAGTGACCGAGGATGCGGCGCCGGACGCTGTATGTCTCAACGTTCCGGCGCCTTCGTCCCGCAGGCCTGTCGGACGTGCCGTCCGGGTACCCCTGGCGGCACGGGCAAACGGCTCGCTCCTGTGTCGCGTCGGCGACAGGCCCGCGGCTGATGCACGCGTGAGGAAGCTGATGCTCTCGTGAGGAAGAGGAAGAGGAAGGTGGGGAGGAAAGCGTCATCTCATGGCACTCACTGACCTGGGAGGCCAGGGCCGTGGGGCGCTCGGTCCGCGGGTGCGTCACGGACGCCGGGCCCGAACGCGACACGGCGGTGCAGTCCCTCAAGGCGGCCGGTGCCGCGTTGCTGGCCTGGGCGCTGACCGGCTGGTGGTGGAACGCGCCGATGGCCCTCCTGGCGCCCTGGACCGCGCTGTTCCTGGTCCAGGACACCGTCTACCGTTCCGTGCTGTCCGCGGTGCAGCAGCTCGTGGTGGTCGTGGCGGGCACCCTGCTCGCCGCCGGTGCGGGCGTGCTGACCCACAACACCATGGCGGCGATGGCGCTGGCCCTGCCCCTCACCGCTCTCCTCGGCAACTACGCCCGCTTCGGCTCGCACGGCCTCTACGCTCCGACCGCCGCACTGTTCGTACTCGTCTACGGCTCGTACACCGCGTTCGACATCCTGCACCGGGTCCTGGAGACCCTGCTCGGGGCGGTCATCGGTATCGGCGTCAACGCCCTGGTGCTGCCGCCGGTCTACTCCCACCGCGTGCACCATCTGCGGAACCGGCTGCCGCGGGACTGTGCCGAGTTGCTGCACACGGTCGCCGACGACATGGCTGACATGGACGCCATGGATGACATCGGCGACACGTTCGACTCGTACGACGAGCGGCGGGCGCGGGGCCGGTACGACAGGGCGATGCGGCTGACCGACGTGGTGACGGACCTGCGGACCGAGCGGCGCTGGTCCGACGAGAGCTACCGCCTCAATCCGGGGCGCAGGCTGCGCCGGTCCGCCCTCCCGCCTCCGGCGGCCGAGTGGGACTTCACCTGGGACCGCATCACCGATCACATCAGGGCGACGACGCGTACGCTGACCGACGCCTCCACGCTCCCGGACGGCGTACCGGACATCCTGTCGTCGCTCCTGCGCGCGGCCGGTGACGTGCTCGGCACAGAGGACGACGCGGCCGACGAGCGCCGCCGGGCCCTGGACGCGGCGAACGCGGCGCATCGGCGTCTGACCTCCGTACTCGCGAACGACCGCCACGCGGCCACGCCCGCGCTGGGCGGGCTGATCGCGGACACCCGGCGGCTCCTGGACGACCTCGAGACCCTCGTCAGCACGCGGACGGCGACGCCCGGCCGGACAGCGGGGCAGGCGCCCTGACGGAAGGGGCACGGCGTATCGGCATCCATGGGTCATCCATGGGTATCGCCGCCCCCGCCGGGTACTCGGCGCGGATGACTGCCCTGACTGTGGAGAACCTGACCGTGGAAATGGAAACGGCCGCACCAAGCGGAATGGTCGGCGGCATCGCACCGCTGATCGTGGGCCTGCTCGTCGTCTGCGCGCTGATCTGGGCCGTACGGCTCGGTATCCGGGTCCGCCGCGAGGAACCGGGACCGCCAAGCCCCGACGAGCAGCCACGGCTGCCCGACTCCGGCCCGGTCCACGAGGTCCGGGAGATGCGGGAGCCCGACGAGGTACCGGTGGCGCGCGACGAGAGCGAGCGCCTGACCCCGCACCAGCTGCCCGCCTTCGGCAACAGGCGCAGCAAACGCAGCAAGGACCAGAGAAGGCCGCGCTGGAGCCCGGGTTCCAGCGGTTCGTTCGGCGGCGGCGGCCCCGGGACGAGGTGACCGCCACGCGGTTCAGCTCTCGCCCAGTCCCGCCTGGCGGGCCCTGACGATGACCTCCGCCCAGGTGGCGGCCTGGAGCTTGGTGAGGATGTTGGACAAGTGGTTGCGGACCGTCTTCGGGCTGAGGACGAGGCGCCGGGAGATCGCCAGGTTGTCCAGACCCCTGGCCACCAGGTCCAGGACCTCGCGCTCCCGCACGGTCAGCTCGGCAGCACCACGGGCGGGGCGCCCGCGGACCGCAGCCCCGTCAGGTAGGCGACGGCTCGTGAGGCGGCCGCGGGGCCGAGGATCACCTCGCCGTTCGCGACGGCCCGTACCGCCCTCTCGATCTCGGCGGGTGCCGCGCCCTTGAGGAGATAGCCCCGGGCCCCGGCCCGCATCGAGGCGAAGACGGAATCGTCGTCGTCCAGCATGGTCACGACGAGGACGGCCGTCGCGGGCCGCAGGCGCAGGATCTCCCGGGTGGCCTCCACACCCGACCGCGTCCGGTCGCCCAGGCGCAGGTCCATGACGACCACGTCGGGACCGTGCGCCGCGGCCGCGGCCACGGCCGTCTCCAGGTCCTCGGCCTCGGCCACCACCGTCAGCCCGGGCAGCGAACCGAGCAGCGCGGTCATGCCCATACGGAACACGGGGTGGTCGTCGACGACGACGATCCGCAGCGCCCCGCCCCCGGCGGTCTCACCGGACACGGCGGTCCCTCCGGACACGACGGTCCCACCGGACACGGCCGCGCACCTCGTCCTCCTGTCCGAGGGGGTCGAAGAATTCGAGGGACGCGCGGGATTCGAGGGACGCTGGGGGTACGAGCGGCACGTCGAGGTCGATCCGGGTGCCGCGGCCGCCCTCGCCCGGGCGCCAGGTGACCGTGCCTCCGAGGGCCTCGGCGCGTTCCCGCAGGGACTGGGTGCCGACACCGGGGCGGGCCGCCGGGCCGACGCCCCGGCCGTCGTCCTCGACGCTCACCGTCAATCGCGGGCCCGCGCCGGGGGCGAGGCCCACCAGGGTCACCGTGCAGGTCCGGGCCCCGGAGTGCCGGGAGACGTTGCGCAGGGCTTCGGCGACGACGGCGTACACGGTGCCCGCGACATCCGGGGCTACCGGAGGCACCGGGGATACCTCGCGTGCCGCCGCCTGTGCGTCGGTCGGGGCCTCGCTGTCGGCCCGTACGAGGACTTGGAGGCCGTCCGCCTCGTAGCGCATGACCAGTTCGCGCAGGGCGGGTACCAGGCCCAGCTCGGCGAGTACCGGTGGCACCAACCCGCGGGCCAGGACGCGGACTTCGTCGACTCGGGCGTCGGCCTCCGTGCGCAGGCGGGTCAGCAGGGGGCCGGCCGGCGAGTCGGCGGGGAGCAGGTTGCCCGCAGCGGCGAGGCCGAGCCGATGCCGGCCAGTGCGGGGCCCAGCTGGTCGTGGAGTTCCCGGCGCAGGGCGCGGCGCTCGTCGTCGCGGGCCGCGGCGAGCCGGCCGCGGGACTCGCGGAGCGCCCGGGTGACGGCGGCCAGGTGGACCGCGGTCGCCACGACGGGGGCGACCTCGTCGAGTGCGGTGCGGGCGCGCCGGTCGAGTCGTTCGGTCGGGTCACGCTCTCCCGGGGTCGGCGGCGTGGATGAGCTGGCGCAGTGCGCCGTAGTAGACCTCGTGGTCGCTCATGGCGGGCAGGATCGCCGCCAGGTTGCCGGTCAGCACCGGGAAGTCCGCCGGGTCGAGCGCGGCCAGCGCGGTGCGGGTGGCGGTCCTGGCGGCCTCGGGGTCGCGGTGGTCCACGAAGCTCGCGCTGCCGAGCGTGAGCAGGTACATCCGCCGGTAGGCGGTGATCGCCTCCTCGGGGGTCATCCCGGCCGCGATGCTGTCGGCGAGTTGCGGCTCGACGAGGCGGGCCAGCAGGTTCGGACCGAGCCAGGGGCGGGAGCCCCGCAGGGCGACCAGGCCCGGACGGTCCGTCAGCAGCCGGTAGAGCGAGGTGAACCGCGTCTCGGTGGCCACCGCCCAGCCGGTGCCCGGCCCGATCTCGGGCAGGCGGGCCGCCAGGTGGTCGGTGCACAGGTCCAGCAGCCCGGCGAGGTCGGTGCAGCGGCGCTGGAGCGAGGCGAGGGAGATGCCCAGCCGCGCGGCCAGGGTGCGGAAGGTCAGCCCTTCGGGACCGCCCTCGTCGACCAGCGCCAGGGCGGTCTCGGCGATGCGCTCGGGCGTGGCGAGGTCCAGGGAAGCGGAGTGCCGTGGCATACGGGTCATCGTACGATACGGTGTATCGATCCGCGAGTTCCACGGACCCGGGCAGGAGCAGCGCAGTGCACCAGTTGACCTACGGCGACATCAAGGCCGCCACCGAACGGATCGCCGGGCGCGTCCGCCCCGTCACCCTCGTCCGGGACGACTCCGTGGACGAGAGCGGGTCGCGGCCGGGCGAGGTCTGGCTGGCGCTGGAGTACATGCAGCACACGGGCTCCTTCAAGGCACGCGGCGCGCAGAACTTCATCCAGGCCCACCGCGACGCCGGCTCGCTCCCCGCGGCCGGGGTGACCATCGCCTCCGGCGGCAACGCCGGACTGGCCTGCGCCTGGGCCGCCCGGCTGCAGGGCGTCACCGCGACCGTCTTCCTCCCCGCGACCGCCCCCGCGGTGAAGGTGGACAGGCTGCGCTCCTACGGGGCCGACGTCCGCCTGGTCGGCACCGAGTACGCCGAAGCCCTGGCCGCCTGCGAGGACTTCACCGCCGCCACCGGCGCGCTCCCCTCCCACGCCTACGACCATCCGCTGATCGCCGCGGGCGCGGGCACCCTGCTGGAGGAGATCCGCGCCCAAGTTCCCGGCCTGGACACCGTGTTGGTCGCCGTGGGCGGTGGCGGGCTGTTCGCCGGGGTGGCCACCGCCGCCCGGCACCACGGCATACGGACCGTCGCGGTCGAGCCGGCGAACTGCCGCGCGCTGAACGCCGCACTCGGCGCCGGTCGTCCGGTCGACGTCACCGTGGACTCGGTGGCCGCCGACTCCCTCGGCGCCCGCCGCACCTCCGCGATGGCGCTGCACGCCGCCCGGCAGGACGGTGTGCGTTCCGTCCTCGTACCGGACAGCGAGATCGTCCGCGCCCGCCGGGCCCTGTGGGACGACCGGAAGGTGGTGGTCGAACACGGCGCCGCCACCGCTCTCGCGGCACTGGCCACCGCGCCGGGCCAGGCAGCGGACCAGGCGCCGGACGGGACCGGCTACCGGCCCGGCAGCGGCGAGAAGGTCGCCGTCGTGCTCTGCGGGGCGAACACCGACCCCGGCGACCTGATCCACCGACCCGGAACAGGCCGGCCCGAGTGACCTGCGTGACGGAAGTGCTTGAAACCCTGAAGGTACGCCGGAGCTGAGTTAATCTCGTCTTCCCGTCTTTTGGCGCGAACTGGCGTACGGCGAAAATCACTTCGGGGGATCCGTGTCAGAACACCGGCCGGTGCCACCGGACTTAACGGCGAGCGAGGTCGCCGCACTCCGGCAGACCGGTGTCTCACCCCTGCGCCCCACCGATCCGCGCCGCGTCGGCCCGTATGTGCCGGTGGCGCTGCTCGGCAGCGGTGGCATGGGGCGGGTCTATCTGGCACGTCCCGCGGACGACAGCCCCGGTCTGGTCGCGGTGAAGGTGATCCGGCCCGAGTACGCGGACGACGCCCAGTTCCGGCGCCGGTTCGAGCACGAGGCGTCGGTGCACGCCCAGGTCCGTACGCCGTACACGCCGAGGCTGTGCGGCACGGGCTTCCAGCACGAACTGCTGTGGATGGCCACCGAGTACCTCCCTGGGCTCGATCTGGCGGACGCCGTACGTGAGGACGGCGCCCTCGGGACGGCCGCGGTCTGGCGGCTGGTGGCGGAGCTGGGGCGGGCGCTCGCCGACCTCGCGGCCACGGGGATCGTGCACCGGGATCTGAAACCGTCGAACGTCCTGCTGTCCGTCCGGGGCGCGCATGTGATCGACTTCGGCATCTCGAAGGCCGCGGACGCGAGCGCGATCACCGGCACGGGCAACCGGGTGGGGACGCCGGCCTACATGTCGCCCGAGCACCTGCGGACGGGCCTGTCCGACACGGCGTCGGACGTGTTCTCGCTGGCCGGGACGCTGGTCTACGCGGCGACGGGGAGTGCGCCGTTCGGCGACGGCACGGGTGTCGACGTGATGCACCGGGTGGCGTTCGAGGAGCCGAATCCGGAGCTGATCGGTGAGATCTCGGCGGCGGACGCGGTGCTCGGCGCCCTGCTGTCCGCCTGCCTGGCCAAGGAGCCCGAGCAGCGGCCCACTCCCCAGGACCTGACCGACGCGGCCGCGGCGCAGGCGCGGGCTCACACCGGGACACACGCCAGTACGTCGAGCTGGCCCGAGCCGCTGGGCGGCAGGGTGCTGGCCCGGCAGCGGGCGTACGAGGTGCTGCACCGCCTTCCCGTCGAACGGATGGCTCACCCACGGCCCTCGCCCCCGCCCCAGCCCTCGCCCTCGCCCTCGCCCTCTGACGAGCGTCCGAAGGCGGAGCCGCCGCCCCAGCCGCAGCCCCAGCCCCAGCAGGTGGGCCGGTCCGCTCAGCCCGGTCTCGAACCACCGGTGGAGGCGGCGGGTCCGTCCGCCGTCACGCCGCCCGCACGCTCGCGCCCGGCGGGAGCCCGCTCCTGGCGCTCCTGGACACGGAAGAAGCCGGTGCTGGCCGTCACCGCGGGCATCACCGTCTGCGCGGTGGCCGCCGGGGTCTTCGTCCTCACTCGGCCGGACACCCCCGCGTCCGCGTCCTCCCCGGGAGCCGGTGGCACGTCCGCCGCCGGCACCACGCCCGGCGACGACGCCCTGCCGCCGGCGCCCGGGACCTCGGAGGAAACGTCTCTCCCGGAAGCGTCGGGCAAGAGTCCCGACGGCGGCGCCCGCCCCGGCGACGACACCTCAAGTCCTGACGTCTCCGGCTCCGCCGACGACGGCCGCCAAGGCGATCCCGCTACTCCCGCCGCCAAGACCAGCGCCCCCACCGACCCCACGCAGTCCCCGAGCGACGACCCGCCGCCCCCGGAGTCCGCGACCCCGCCCTGGATCTCCGACTGCACGCACTACTCCGGCAACGGACGCACCCGCGAGGGCGACAGCGGCAAACGCGTGCTGCAGTTGCAGTGCATGCTGACGAAGCGCGGGTACGGCGTGGGCGACTCCGGCGCGGACGGCAACTTCGGCCCCGGCACGGCGTCCGCGGTGCGCAGCTTCCAGAGCGACAAGGGGCTGAACGCCGACGGCATCGTGGCCCGCGAGACCTGGACGGCACTACGCGCCTCGGACTGACACCCCGCCCTCCCGGCATCCATGCGGGAGGGCACGTGCTCTCTCGACACAGGCCCTGGACCTTTCCGACAGCCGCCAGGTCCACGTCCTTGGTCTCCCGGTACCCGCCGCCGGCGCCGGGGCCAGTACGCCGACCGTCCGGCAGGGCGGGGCGAGTGCGATCAGGAGGCTGCCGCCGGCCATCATCAGCAGGGACAGCCGCAGTGCGGGACTGCGGCCGTGGCGGTCGTAGTACGCACCGGTCAGCGCCCTGCCGAGCGGTCGGAACAGGAGCCCGACGGCGAAGACCGACAGGGTCCGCAGGACGTTCGTGGTCGCGTCGCCCGCCGGGGAGAACTGCGGGCCGAGCAGATGCCCGGCGCGGTGCCGCGCATCACCAGCAGCACGGCCGGATCGCCGCCGTCGCCGAACGTCTGCGTCCACAGTCGCAGACCGTCCCGGGTCGCGATTGGCCTCTCCATCTGGCTGTGTTTTCCCCTTGGTAGGGTGCGCTGGACCGCTGATCATCCGTCCTGGGGGAACAGAATGACCCGCGCACGCACGGCACTTGTCCTGATTGATCTGCAGCGGTGGATCGTCGACATGCCGTGGCAGCCGGTCGGCGGCGACGTGGTGGCCGACACCTGCGGAAGGCTGCGCGAGCACTTCACCGACTCCGACTCCGGCTCCAGGTCCGAATCCGGCTCTGGCTCCTCGATCGTCGTCCTCGTCCGGTACGTACGGGAGGACGGCGCCGACGGCGGCGTCAGTGCCGCCCCGAACCAGCTGGTCCCCGGTTTCGAACCGCGGGCCGGTGAACACCTGGTGACCAAGCACGGCCTCGACGCCTTCGAGGGCACCGACCTCCACGACCGCCTGAACCGCGAAGGCGTCACCGAGCTCGTGGTCGCCGGGCTGTCCACCGCACACGGTGTCGCGGCCACCGCCGCCACGGCGCTGCGTCTGGGCTACGGAGTGGTCGTCGTCTCCGACGCCACCGCCGGCGCGGACGAGGCACAGCACCGCGAGGCACTCGACCGGCTCATCGCGCTCGGCGCGCGCACCGGCCTGGTCGCGGACCTGGTGGCCGCGAAGGCCGGCCGGAACTGACCGCCGAGCACTGACCTCGCGGCCGGGCCTCTCCGCGGGCCGGGCTCACTGGTAGCTGACCGCCGTCGGCCTCACCACGTACACGATGCGGTGCGCGACGTCCGGCGGCGGGCCGTCCAGCTTCATGCCGTACCGCTCCGCGAGCTGCGCGAAGAACTCGCCGGACGAGTCGTCGTCGATCCGCTCCACCTCGCCGCGGATCTCCAGGTAGCGGTACGGCTGCTCCGGGTCGTTGACCGATACCGCGACATGCGGATCGGCCGTGACGTTCTTGTACTTGTAGCGGACCGTCGTGTTGGTGAAGCGGACGTACTCGCCGTCCCAGGAGAACCACATCGGGTTCACCTGCGGCCCGCCGCCCGCCGCCCGGATCGTGGCCAGATGGCCGAAGAGCGGCCGCTCCAGCAGGTCCTTGTGGCTGTCAGGAATGAGACTCATGCGGTGTGTTCCCTCTCTTTCCGCTGTTGCTGCTGCTGTTGCTGTCGCCGGTCCTGCCGGGCGCCGAGCAGGGGGCGGAACAGGTCCGTGAGCCGTGCCCTCATCGTGAGCGCGTCCCTGGCGATCCAGTCCACATGGCCGTCCGGCCGAGCCGGCACGAGTGCGGGTTTTCCGCGGCGCGCCTCGGTACGGACGTCGAGTACCGCGTCGAGCCGGTCCTCGCACCACCGTGTCAGCTTTCCGGCCGAGGGTTCGGTCCGGTACGTCGTCCGCAGTCCGGCGAGCCACGGAACGTACGCCACGTCGAAGAGACGCAGGCCCGACGCGACACGCAACAGGTTGTCACGCAGGGCGACTTGATGCATGAAGAGGGCACGGCGGCGAGGTGCGGGCAGGGCACCGCAACAGGCCCTGGTGTGCCATGCACTGGGGGCTCCGCCCCTTTCGGACGGAGCCCCGTTCGTCAGCTCACATCTCGTATCTCAGCCGAACCGCAGGATGCGCGGGGCGAAGGTGGTCTCGGGGCCGTCGGCGCGGCCGACCGACCACACCGTCCCCGTGCCCGGCACCGGCGCCAGCCGCAGCAGCGTGGAGCGCCCCTCACCGGCCACCGCCGGTTCGCTGTACCCGGTGAACGACTGCCCGTTCCAGGCAAGGAAGTCCGGCCCGGGGACGAACGGCGGGAAGCTGTCCGGGTCCCTCTTCTGCGAGCGGGACACCGCGACCCAGCCCAGTTCGCCGGACGTGGTGGGCGCCAGTGAGGTGACCGAGCCGAAGTCGGTGGGCATGGTCACCCGGCTCCACGTCTGCCCGTCCCAGCGGACCAGCAGAGGCGGAATCGGCCGGCCCACCGGGCCGCCGACGAACCCGGCCGTGCCACCCGCCCACACCTCCGTCGGCGAGACCGCCAGCACACTGCCCACGGCCGACCGCGGGAACCCGTCCACGATCGTCTGCTGCCACGCCTGCCCGTCCCAGTGCGACACGGCCGCACCCGAGACGGTCTCGCCCGCGGCCCAGACGTCGTCGGCCGCCTTGATGTGCAGGCCGTACACGGCTCCCGGCGGCACCGGCAGGTCCCGCCAGCCGTTCCCGTCCCGGCGCAGCAGCACCTGCGCGCCGTCCCGCGAACCGATCAGCCAGGTCTCACCGCCCCCGGTGACGACCTTGGTCAGTACGACGCCACTCGGCGGCCGGCTCACCGACCAGGACTTTCCGTCGTGGCGGAGCAGGCGGGCACCGCCCGCCGAGTCGCGGCCGACCGCCCAGACCGCGGTCGGCGAGGTCGCGGCGACGGACAGCAGATCTCCCTGCCAGCCGGTCCCGGGCAGGCTCTGGCGCTGCCACGCGGTTCCGTCCCAGCGCAGCAGCAGCGGGAAGCCCGGCGCCTCGCGCCCGACGGCGTCCGCGCCCACCGCCCACGCCCGGTCGGGCCCGAACGCCACGGCCTCGTTCAGCCCGGCCTGGGGGCGTACCTGTGTCGGGACCGGAACGTGCTGCCAGGACGGGGTTTCCGCCGCGGCCGGGGTCATGATGGCCAGGATGGTCATGGCGACAGCGAGGGCCACGACGAAAAGCCGACGTCTCATGGTCGGCCTCCCAGCCGCTCGCTCATCAGGTTCGGTTTCGAGCCGTAGATCTCGGCGGTCCCGAAGGACAGCAGTGCGGACCCGGCCCTCGCCAGTGCCCGCGGTTTGACGTCGATCGCGTTCGTACGCTCCGGGCCGTAGGAGAAGGTGGTGCGGGAGCCGTCCACCCGTGCGTACTTCGACTGGAAGGCGCGGTCGCTGCGCACCGGCAGCCACAGCGCGCCGTCCGGGCCGCGCACCATGGCCTCGGTCTGGGTGTCGCCCAGCGGTGGGTAAGTGGTGCGCCAGGCCTGCCCGTTGAAGGTCATCAGGTACGTGCGGGACACGCCGTCGGCGTACTGGCTGCCGCCGATCGTGACCCGGCCGGACGGTTCGGGCAGGATCGTGTGCACGTTGCTGTTCGGCGGCAGCGACACCTGCGCGTCCCGCCACGCCGTGCCGTCCCAGCGCAGGAGGGTGGTGCCGGTGCTGGTGTCCGCCCAGGCCCAGGCGTCCGTGGCGGTACGCGCGGTGATCCCCATCACGTACAGCACACCGTCCGGGGTGGACTGTGCGGTCCAGCCGGAGCCGTCGTAGTGCAGCACCTTCAGTCCGTCGTCGTCCTGACCGACGACCCAGGCGGCACCCGGTACCGCGGCGAAGTCCTGGTAGATCCACATGGTCTGCGGCAGCGGGACGACGCTCCACCCGCCCGCCGACCGGCGCAGGATCTCGCCCCCTCCGTCACGGCTGTGGAAGATCCACAACTCCTCGCCGACGAACTGCGCCTTGCCGAGCCAGCCCCACTCACCGGCGCCGGGGAAGGTGGTGTCCCGGCTCCACGCCGTGCCGTCCCACCGGTACAGCATCGGCCGCGTTCCGTCGGCGGCGTTGTCGTACCCGGTCGCCCACGCCTCGCCGGGCCCGCGGGCGGCGAGGTCGGACACGGTCATCGGCGGGACCGCCGCCGGCACCGGCAGCGCCGACCAGCTCGGTGTCACCGCCACGGCCGGCGACACCACCGCGCCACACGCGATCACAAGGCACACGATCATTGAACGGACAGTGACTGCACGGAGACCGTTCACGAGACCCCCCAGAGCCCGAAGGTCGCACAGCGTACGACGTTCACCCACCCGTGCACAGACGGCATTCGGCCATCACGGCTCCCTCTGGAGGCCCACCGTGCCGTGGGCCTCACTGCCGAGGTATTTTCCTCGCCCCGCACACGCCCGGGGAGTGGGCCTAAGCTGCTGTCAGGGCCCGAGAAACAGGGGAAACAAGGGATCATGGCGATCGGGGACAAACCCACGTCCGGACGACCCCGGCCGTCGATGGCGGATGTCGCCCGGCACGCCGGTGTCGCGCCGCAGACGGTTTCGCGCGTGTCCAACGGCCACACCAACGTCGACCCGGCGACCAGGCAGCGGGTCGTCGAGTCGATGCAGGCGCTGGGCTACCGGCCGAACGGAGCCGCCCGCGCGCTCAAGAGCGGGCGGTTCAACACGATCGGTGTCATCACCTTCACGCTCAAGACGTTCGGAAACACCCGCACCCTCGACGCCATCACCAAGGAAGCCGCCCGCGCCAAGTACGCCGTCACCCTCATCCCCGTGTCGGACCCGACCATGGGCAGGGTGTCCGGTGCCTACGACCGGCTCAGCGAGGCAGCCGTCGACGGAGTGATCCTCGTCTTCGAGGCGCATCTCCTGGACGACGCGGAGTTCAGCCTCCCGCCAGGGGTTCCGATGGTGGTCGTCGACTCCGACACCGGCCCCGGTTACACCGTGGTGGACACCGATCAGGCCCAGGGCGCCCGGCAGGCGACGGAACACCTGCTGGAACTCGGCCACCAGCGGGTATGGCACATCGCCGGACCCCCGACCTCGTTCTCCGCAGACCATCGGGTCGAGTCCTGGCGGCGCACCCTGCAGCAGGCCGGCGTCGTCGCGCCCCCGGTGCTGTACGGCGACTGGACCACCCGATCCGGATATCAGCACGGGTTGGCTCTGGGGCGAAGGCCGGAGGTCACGGCGATCTTCGCCGCGAACGACCATATGGCGCTCGGTGTCATGCGCGCTCTGCACGAGCTCGGCCGCCGGATTCCCGAGGACGTCAGCGTGGTGGGGTTCGACGACATGGAGGAGACCCACGCCTTCTGGCCACCGCTGACCACCGTGCGGCAGGACTTCGCCTCGGTCGGCCGGCTCAGCGTTCAGAAGCTGCTGGGCAAGATCGGCCGTACCGGTCCCGACCTGATCGACAAGACCCTGGTCCCGACCCGGCTGGTGGTCCGCGCGAGCACCGGAGCGCCGCCGCCCTCACCGGATGGCGAAGAGCGACGGCGCTGACTCGTACGGGCCCGGCGAGAGTACGCGAAGGACCCGTGCGGTCGGATCAGTGGTCGAGGGAAACAGGTCCTGGCCCTGGCATCAGCTTCTGGCCCACTGCTGGTTGGTGCTTCCGTCGCAGTTCCAGACATCGACCGCCGTGCCGTTGCCGGTGCCGCCGCCGACCGCGTTCAGGCAGAGCGCCGGGTTCGCGACGCTGGTCACGGTGAGGTCCGCGTTCACGTTCCACTGCTGTGCCGCCGCGCCGGTGCAGTCGGAGATGACCACGGGGTCTCCCGACGTGGCTCCGGTGCCGCCCACCGTCATGCACTTGTTGCCGTAGACGGTGAGTTGCTTGTCCGCGTCCCAGTTCCAGATCTGGTTGCCGCCGGCGTTGCAGTCCCACAGGTCGAGCTGGGTGCCGTTGGTCGTGCTGAAGCCGGGTACGTCGACGCAGCGGTCGGAGCCCACTCCGCGCAGGACCTCGCCGGGAGGCGCCGGCGGCAGGTCGTTGACGGGCGGAGTCTTGCCGAAGCCGTAGCCCCAGCGCAGCAGGGCGACTCCGGTGGCGCTGTTGTCCACCAGGTTGCCCTCGGCGTCCAGCGACTCGATCGAGTAGGCGTCGTCGAATCGCAGCCCCGGCCAGTAGACCAGTCCCATCCCCTTGCTGCGGGCGGTGTTGGCCACGGCCGCGAGATACGACGTGTAGATGTTGCCGTCCCACGCGCCGTAGTTCAGACCGGTGGTCATCGGGGAGCCGGCCTCGTCGATGATGGTCCGGCCGGCGTACTCGCCGATCCGGGCTTCGAGGTCGGCGACCCAGTCCGCCTGCTGGGTGTGGTCGGCCCAGAAGCCGTAGAAGTGCAGCGACAGCAGCGTTCCCCGCAGTGCGCGCGCCGCGCCCACACCGGTGACGTTGTCGTTGTAGCCGGTGCCGCTGATCACGACACGGCCGCGCGGGACGTCCTTGTGCTGGGCCAGCCAACCGCTGGTGACGGACACCCACTCGTCCAGCGTGTAGCCGTGCGGCTCGTTCATGGGCTCGAAGTACACCCGCGGGTTGTGCTTGTACTCCCGCACGACGGTGTTCCACATCTTCTTCCAGGCGGCCGTGTCGTCGACCAGGCCGTCCTTGCTGGTGTCGGCCTCCCAGTAGCTGACGATGACCTTGTCACCGTAGGCCGTGGCCGCGTCGATCGTCGCGCGGTACGATTTCCACCAAGTGGTGCCCACGCTCGCCGGGTTGATCGGCAGTCGCAGCGTGTTGGCGCCCAGGTTCTTCTTGAAGCCGCGCACCATGTGGCCCGTGGTGCGGTACACCGTGCGGTAGTCGTCGGTCACCTTCAGCCCGCTGGGCACCACGGCGTCACTGGCGTAGTTGTCCCGCGGGTCCGCCCAGTTCACGCCGCGGAAGTCACTGGTACCGCCCTTCGACGCGGACTTCACCGGCGTGTACGAGGCGGCCGACGTCCCGGCGTCCGACTGGGCGAGGGCGGGAGCGGGGGCGGTCAGGAACATGAGTGTCGCGCCGAAGCCGGCCGTGAGCACACTGGCCAGTCTTCTCGACCTCGTCGGGGTCTTGGGCATGTCGTCTCCAGTGACGTGAATCGCGGAGGGCGGAGTGCGGGTTCGTCACTTGAGTCGAGGCAGTGATGAACCAGGTCCGGATACAGACACTCGGACCCGTGTAAACCGGCCATGGTTACGTAACCATGGCCGGACACTGGCACGCCGCCCGCACTGGTGACAAGACCCGTGACGCTTCCGAAACACGCCGGACCCTTTCAGATGACGGCGTCGAGCTCGGGGTCGGAGTCGGGCTCGGGATCGGGGACCGCCGCCGCCCAGGTGTCCATGGCGTTGAGGACGTCGCGCAGCCCCTCGCCGAGAGGCGTGAGCCGGTATTCGACGCGCGGCGGGATCTCCGCGTAGGCGGTGCGGATGACGATGCCGTGGGTCTCGAACTGGCGCAGCCTGCTGGTCAGCGTGTGCGGGCTGATGCCGGGCAGGCCGTCGCGCAGCTCGGTGAAGCGATGCGGGCCGCGCAGGAGCTCGCGCACGATCAAGGTGGCCCAGGGGCCGTTGAGCAGCACGAGGAACCGGGCGACACCGCACTCAGGAAGACAGGGATCAGGCATTTTTCGAGCGTAGCCCATTAGTGCAGTTGATGTAACTGATGCATTGCATGCACTAATGAGGCCCATGACCTACGTGATTCACGGCGCCACCGGCGCCCAGGGTGCCCCCGTCGTCTCCGCTCTCGCCGCCGCGGGCAAGCCCGTGACCGCACTGACCCGCAACGAGCACGCCGTCGTGGACGGCGCGCGCGTCGTGGCCGCCGGCTACTCCTCCGCCGCTGACCTGACCGACGCCTACCGCGGTGCCGCAGGGGTGTTCGTCCACCTGCCGGTGTCCTCGGAAGAGGACCGCAAGATCTTCGCGGGCAACATCCTCACCGCCGTCCGTGCGGCCCGGCCGGCTCGCGTGGTGTTCTCCACCAGCGGTTTCCCCATCGATCCCGCCATCGGCGGACCCTCCGCGACACTGGTTGCCGGTCTGGCCGACAGTGGCGTGTCCCATGCGGTGATCGCACCCGAGCTGTACCTGGAGAACCTGCTCATGCCCTACGTCATCGACTCGGTCCGTGAGCGGGGTGTGCTGCCCTACGCGATCCGGGCCGACTTCCCCGTCTCCTGGGCCTCCCACCTGGACATCGCCGATGTCGCGGTCGCCCTGTTCGAGCGCACGGACGTCAGCGGTGTGGTCTCCGTCGGCCAGTACCCGGCGATCACCGGGCCGGACCTGGCCGCGGCGTTCGCCACCCGGCTCGGCCGGGACGTGGTCTTCGAGCCGATCACCCCCGAGCAGCTGCGCACCGCGCTCGCACCCCTGATGGGGGCGGGCGCTGCCGCTGATGTCGCGGCGGCCTACCAGGTGATGAGCACCATGCCGGGCCGCTCGATCACACCGGAGACCTCCGCCCAGAAGCTGCTGGGCGTCACTCCCCGGACCACGAGCCAGTGGCTGGCCGACGTCGGCGTCTGACCGTCGTCACCACCGGCTTCGGCCGGGTTCGGCCGGGTTCGACAGGCAGTACGGGGCGCCCTCCACACATCACCTGGTGTGTGGAGGGCGCCTCGGCTTGCCCTGGATCGGCACCCACCGGCTGTCTGCCTACTCTTGTCGATCGCTTGCCGGATGTGCGGATACTCGACGGGCGATCCGCCGTATCGCCTTCGACTCCATCTTCCGAACCCAGCGGAGCTCCCCCTTGATAGACCGCGCCGTACGCCGACGCCGTCAAGCCTTGTTCCTCCTGTTCTTTCTTCCCGGCATCGCCATGTCGTCCTGGGTCACGCGCACCCCCGATGTCCGCGATCAACTGGGCTTGTCCACCGGGCAGATGGGGCTGACCCTGTTCGGCCTGTCCGTGGGTTCCATGATCGGCATCCTGTGTTCCGGCCGTTACGTATCCCGGTTCGGCACCCGGCCGGTCATCGCGCTCGGCACTCTCCTGATCATCGCGGGCACGGTCGTCATCGGCGTGGGCAGCGCCGTGTCGTCGGCACCCCTGGTCGCCGCAGGACTGTGTCTGTTCGGCGCGGGCATGGGCGGCGGCGAAGTGGCGGTCAACGTGGACGGCGCCGACGTGGAGCGCATCACCGGGACCGTGGTGCTGCCCACGCTGCACGGCTGCTTCAGTCTGGGCACGGTCATCGGGGGTTCGGCCGGCATGGCGGCCACCGCCGCCGCGTTCCCCGTCCACTGGCATCTGATGGTGGTCGCCCTGATCGCGACGGGGATCCTGGTCCACGCCCTGCGTGCCGTTCCCGCCGGTGTCGGCATCAGCGCCGCGCGGGAGACGCCGGGTCCGGGTTCACATTCAGCTCCGGCGCAACGGTCCAAGCCGCAGGTGTGGAAGGACCGCAAGCTGCTGCTGATCGGCGCCATCGTGCTGGCCATGGCGCTGGCCGAGGGCGCCGCCAACGACTGGCTGCCGCTGCTCATGGTCGACGGCCACGGCCTCGACGCCGCGATGGGCTCACTCGTCTTCGTGGGGTTCGCGGCGGCGATGACCCTGGGACGCTTCAGCGGCGGTTTCTTCCTCAGCCGTTTCGGACGGGCCGCCGTCGTGCGCGCCAGCGCCGTCTCCGGCGCCGTCGGACTCCTCCTGGTCATCTTCTCCGACAACGCTGCCATAGCGGCAACAGCCGTACTCTTCTGGGGACTCGGGGCCTCCCTCGGCTTCCCGGTGGCCCTCTCGGCGGCGGGCGACTCAGGCCCCGACCAGACCGCCCGCGTCTCGCTCGTGGCCATCATCGGCTACGTCGCCTTCCTCGTGGGGCCGCCCACTCTCGGGTTCCTGGGCGACCACTACGGGCTGCGCTCGGCCATGGTGGTGGTCCTGGTGTTCGTGGCCGCCGCCATCCTCATCGCTCCCGCCGCCGACACCCGCGACCGCGCCGCCGCCACGGTGGACGTGGATATGGATATGGATGTGGACGTGGCCCAGCGCACGCGCCCCGGCACTCAACCCGGCACACCTCCCGCGGAACAACACCGCCAACGCCAAGGAGACCGCTCATGAGCCCGCAGGAAACGCCCGGCACGATCGGCGTCCTCCTCCCCCGCGACATCCCCCGGGCCGACCTCATCCCCTTCGCGCAGGAAGCGGACGACTACGGCTTCGACGAACTGTGGGTCGTCGAAGACCTCGGCTACCGCGGCGGGCTCGTCCAGGCCGCCACCGTGCTGGCCCGCACCCGCCGGATCCGCGTCGGAGTCGGACTGCTGCCCGCCGCGGCCCGCAACGTCGCCTTCGCCGCGATGGAAGTGGCCACGCTCGCCCAACTCCACCCCGGCCGCCTCGACATCGCGGTCGGACACGGCATGCCCGACTGGATGCGCAGCGTCGGAGCCTGGCCCGCCAGCCCCCTGACACTGCTCGGCGAGTACATCCGCACGCTCAAGGCACTGCTGGCAGGCCGGCCCGCCGATACGGACGGCCGATACATCCGACTCGACGGAGACGGAGTACGCCTGGACCCATCGGTGCTGCCCGAACTGCCCGAGCACGTCCCCGACATCTTCGCCGGCGTACGCGGCCCCAAGTCGCTGGCCCTGTCGGGTGAAGTGGCCGACGGAACCCTGCTCGCCGAGCCGGTATCACCCGAGTACGTCCGCCAGGCCCTCACCAGCATCAACCCGCGGCGCCCGCACCGGCTCGCCGCCTACAACATCACCGTCGTCGACGACGACCCGCACGCCGCCCTCGCCGCGGCCCGGCCCGCCCTGCAGCCCCTGGGCGATCCCGACTGGGCGCCCCACATCGTCCCCCTCGGCTTCCACGACGAGCTCGCCGCGCTGCGCCGCACCAGCAGGAGCGCGCAGGAATTCGCCCAGACGATACCCGAGGAGTGGGCACACCGACTGGCCCTGACGGGCACCCCCGACCAGGTCCGCACCCGCCTACAGGACCTCTTCGAGTCAGGCGTCACCACCACCGTCCTCAGCCCGGTCGGCCCCGACTACCGGTCCGCGCTCGCCGGCCTGGCCAAGCTCCTCTGATCGGCGCGTCCTCTGATATCTGCGGGCGAGTACGCCAACAGCGGGCCCGTGACTCCACCCGCGCCCAGACGGTTTCCTGTGTCGGTCGGTGGCTTGGCAGGTCTCAGGGCCCGCCCCTGCCACCTCCCGTCGGATCAGACCGTGAACTCCCGGATCACCACGTTCCGGAACACCGCCTGCCCGTCGATCGTGAACAGCGCCAGTGCGGTGTCGGACGGGTCGGGGAAGGCCTCGGTCGAGTGCACATACCGGCCGTCGCCGACGAACATCTCGACGGACGTGCGGTCGACGAGGATGCGCAGGCGGACCGTGCCGGCGGACAGGTCGAACGGCGTGCGGCTCTCCTGCCAGCGGCCGGAGGTGTCGGGGCTCACGGTGTAACCGCGGTTGACGAAGGCGTAGTCGCCGTAGACCCCCGCGTCGATGTGCCGCCCACCGTCCGCCGACCGCCGCAACTGGAGCCCTGCACCCACCAGTTGGTCCCAGGTGATCTCGCAGGTCAGCTCGTACGCGGTACCCGTGTATTCGAGCGGTCGGGTGCCGTCGACCGCGATGTCGCCGAGGTCCACCGTGCGCGACACATGGTCGTCCAGGGCCGCCACCGGCTGGGACGCCAGGTAATACGACGTACCCGACCCGCGCTTCAGCCGTACCTCGCGGACGATCGAGTCGGTGCCGTTGAAGCCGTCGCACTCGATGGTGGGCGTGGTGTTCGCGTAGTCCCAGTGGTTCAGCCAGCCGATCGCGTACCGCGCGTCCGGGTCCAGGGCCCCGCTCGCGTCACGTTTGTCGAAGGTGACCGCCGCGTACCAGTCCCAGCCGTGGTCCAGCCACTGGGGATCGGACGCGTCGGCGGTGAAGGTCGTACCGTCGAAGGAACCCGTCCAGTACGCGAACGTGCTCGGCAGCCCGGAGCCCTTGCCGTTGGCGCTGACGCCCAGCACCCACTTCCAGGTCCCGTCGTCCGCCCTGATCCGGAACAGGTCGGGGCACTCCAGGACGCCGATGCCGCCCTTGATGAAGCCGCCGACGTACGTCCACGCCTTGAGGTCGGCGGAGTGGTAGAAGCCGACTTTGTCGTTCTCGGCGAGCAGCATCACCCACCGCCCGCGCTCCTCGTCGCGGATCACCTTGGGGTCGCGGAAGTCCCGTACGCCGGGGTTGGGGAGGACCGGGGCGGTGCCGTGGTTCGTGAAGGTGCGGCCGTCGTCCGTCGAGTAGTACAGGTACTGGGCCTGGGTGACGTCGTCGGGCGCCATGGTGGCGAGGACGATCACCGCGCCCGCCCCGAAGCCCGCGGTGTTGCCGGTGTCGATCACGGCCGAGCCGGACCAGACATCACCGTTGGGAGTCGTGTCCTTCGGCACGGCGATGCCGCGGTCGGTGAAGGAGACGAGGTCGGTGCTGGTGGCCAGGCGCCAGGCGGTGCCGGCCGTCGTGCCGCCCGTCGAGTAGTCGGGGTTGTAGAGGTAGTAGTAGTGGTACTCGCCGTCGATCCAGACCGGGCGCTGCGGGTCGTTCATCCACTGGTCGGGGACCGTGAAGTGGTACTCGGCGCGGTAGCTGCCGGCGCACGCGGCCGTCGCCTCGCGGGCCGCCGCCACCGCCACCGCCGGTCTCACGAGGTCCGGCAGCAGAACACCGGCGGCGCCGACAGCCGAGGCCGTCAGCAGCGACCGCCTGGACAGTGCCTCCGCCGAGGTCTCCCCCAGGCCGAGCGAACTCCTCTTCATGCCACGCATCGTGCGGCTCCCTTCCCCCGACGTCGTCGTCGGGACGCGGCTCATGGGACCGGAACCGTATACCTAACTCGTTAAAGGTCAAGCCCTAGCGCACCGGCCGTTCGCAACTTCCCATCCGTACTTCCCATCCGCGCACATCCCTTGACAGGGCCGCAGCGGGGTTCTCATCATCATGAAATCAACTTCGGCTAACACGAGTTAGGCTCGCCGATGACCGACTCGCTCCTCTCCCGACGGGCCCTGATGCGCTACGGCGCATACGGCGCCGGCGCCGCCGCTCTCGCCGGTGTCGCGGCCGGCTGGGACCGCCTCACCGCCGCCGACATCCCCGGCCGCGACGACGGCTCGCTCGTCATCGCCACCCTGGGCTCCGCCTTCAACCCCGAGGCGCAGCGCGCCCTGCGCGACGGATTCCGCCAGGCCCACCCCGACATCAGGATCCGCATCAACCCCGTACAGGCCTACGACTGGTCGGACTTCTTCTCCAAGATCCTCACCCAGATCGCCGCGGGCACGGCACCCGACCTCGTGTACGTCGCCACCGAGGGCGTGCAGCTCTTCGCCCAGCGGCTCGGCGTGCCGCTGGACAGGTGGGCGAAGCGGGACGCGGCCGAGCTGCGCACGTACTTCGCCGACGTCCATCCCTCGCTGGTCGAGTCGATGATGTACGAGGGGAGCCTCTACCAGCTGCCGGTCGAGTTCAACGCCGCCGACATGTACCTCAACAGCCGGGTCCTCGAACGCGCGGGCGCCGACCTCCCCGCCGACGACTGGACCCACGACGACTTCACCACGCTGCTGCGCGCGATGAAACGCAGCAACGGCGACCGGTTCACCCCGTACTTCTGGACCAACCGGCTGTGGGGCGGAGTGGTCCCCTGGCTCTTCGCCAACGACACCAACCTCCTCACCGAGTCCAAGGCCCCCGGCGGCGACTGGCTCTGGAACTCCTTCTATCCCGAGGCGCAGCGGAGCGGCCGGGGCGGCGGCTACCGGTGGACGACACCCCTGGCCGACTCCGACCGCGTCGCGGAGGTCTACGACTACCTCTCCTCCCTCGTCCAGGAGGACCTGTGCACCCGGCCGGAGGGCGGCGACGGCCGCAACCTCGTCGGCGTCTTCTCCACCGGCCGCGTCGGTGTCACGCCCGCGGGCGGCTTCTGGGCGGGCGGCCTGCATGAGGCGGGCATGAAACCGGCCGACTACGACGTGCGGTACTTCCCGCGCCGGCGCACCCGGCGTCACCAGTTCGGCGCCGCCGGGTACGCGATGCTGCGCACGTCGAAGATGCGGGACGAGGCCTGGGAGTTCATCAAGTACACCGCCCGCAAGGACGTGATGACCCAGCTCTTCGCGGCCAACCAGACCACTCCGGCCCGCCGCTCCATGGTCGACGAGGCCCGCTACCGGGAGACGGGACCGGCCCACTGGCAGGTCTTCTACGACACCCTCGACAAGATCCCCACCACCGGCCCGATACCGGCCCCGCCGCAGGTCAACGAGGTCGAGCAGCTGCTGATCAAGCACACCGGAACCGCCCTCGCGAGCCCCGGCGCGGTGCGTCCCGCGCTGCGCCGACTGCAGGGGGACCTGGAGAAGGCCATGGAGCGTGAAGTGTGACGAACACCGAGATCAGGCCCGTGGGGCCGGAGCCTGCCCACACCCGCAAGAGCCGCAAGAGCCGAGGGAGCCGCGGGACCGGTCGGACCCGTAAGGCATCCGAGTCCACGGCCGCCACCACCATCCGCACCCGGGGCACCCGCCTCCTCGCCATCCTGTTCCTCGCGCCCACCGTCGTCGGCATCGTCGTCTTCACGGTCGTACCGATCGTCGGCTCGGTCGTCCTCAGCCTCTTCCAGTGGGACGTGATCGACGACCCGCGGTGGGCCGGAGCGGCCAACTACCGGGAGATCCTGACCGATTCGACGGTCCTCGTCTCCTTCCGCAACACGCTCGTCTTCATGGTGCTCGCGGTCGCACTCCAGTTGCTGATCGCGCTCGTGCTGGCGATCGCGGTGAACGGCCGGATGCCCAAGTGGCTGCGGTCCGTGTTCCGTTCGGCGTTCTTCTTCCCGCTGGTGCTGTCCGCCGCGTCCATCTCGGTGGTGATGAAGTACCTGTTCAACCAGGACTTCGGCCCCGTGAACTGGCTGCTCGGCACGGTCGGTATCCCCGCGGTCCCCTGGCTGACCTCGGAGAACGGGGCGATGGCGGCCGTGGTCCTGGCGTACGTCTGGCAGCAGTTCGGCTTCTCGTTCCTGCTGTTCGTCGGCGGCCTGAACAACATCCCGAAAGAGGTGCACGAGGCGGCTGCGCTGGACGGCGCGAGCGGGGTGCGCAAACACCTCGCCATCACCCTGCCGCTGCTGTCGCCCACGCTGCTGGTCGCGTCCGTGGTCGGCATCATCAACGCCCTCCAGGTCTTCGAGCAGCCGTACGTCCTCACGGCGGGCGGTCCCGGCGACTCGACGCGCACGGTCGTGATGGTCATCTACGAGACGGCCTTCGAGCAGCTCCGCTTCGGCGAGGCGTCCGCCGTGGGCGTCCTGCTCTTCGCCCTGATCATGGCGGTCACCGCACTCCAGTTCCGGCTCAGCCGGCGTTACGTCCACTACCAGTGAGCCGGGTGAGTCAGATGAGTACGAGTTCCCTCGCGGGTTCGGCAGCGGATTCGGCATCGGGTTCGACGCCGGGTCCCCGCACGAGCCCCACGAACCCCACGAACCCCACCGCGTCACGCGTACGGCACGGCCTGGCGCCCTGGGGGCGGATCGCAGCCCTGGCGCTGTGCGCCCTGTTGACGCTCGGCCCGGTCATCTGGACGGTGTCGACGTCACTGCGCACGCCGGCGGAGTCCTTCGACCTGCCGCCGAAGATCATCCCCACGGACCCCACCGTCGACGCCTACCGCGGGGTCTTCGACCAGATCGACGTCTGGCTGTACGCGCTGAACTCCACCCTGGTGACCGCGCTGATCGCGGTCGGCCAGATGATCACCGCGGGCCTTGCGGGCTATGCCTTCGCCCGCCTCGAATTCCGCTTCAAGAAGGCGCTGTTCGCGCTGGTCCTGGCCACGATGATGGTGCCGTTGCAGGTCACGATGGTCCCGGTCTTCCTGGAACTGAAGACGCTGGGTCTGACCGACACCCTGCTCGGCCTCATCGTCCCGGCCTTCCCGACGGCCTTCGGCACCTTCCTGATGCGCCAGTACTTCATGGGCATGCCGAAGGACCTGGGCGAGGCGGCGATGATCGACGGCGCGGGTCCGTGGCGCGTCTTCCGGTCGGTGTACGCCCCCTTGGCGGCTCCCGGTCTCGCCATCGTCGGCGTGCTGGCCTTCAACTACCACTGGAACGAGTTCTTCCGGCCGCTGATCCTCGAAACGTCCACCGAGAACCTCACGCTGCCCCTGGGCCTGGTCTCCCTCCAGGGCAACCTCGGCACCGGCTCGATCTCCGTCGTCCTCGCCGGAGTCGTCCTCTCCATGATCCCCGCCGTCCTCGTGTTCGTCGTCGGCCAGCGCCCTCTGCGCGAGGGCATCACATCAGCAGGAGTCAATCGTTGAGTTCCGTGAGCCGGTCGCCGGTAGAAGAGACCGACGCCAACAGCCCGCGTTTCAGGGTCCGCCCGCCGGCCAACTGGATGAACGACCCGAACGGCCCGTTGCGTTGGGGCGATCGATACCACCTCTTCTACCAGCACAACCCCGACGCCCCCGTGCACTCGAACGTCCACTGGGGCCACGCCTCCAGCCCCGACCTCGCCCACTGGGACGACCACGGGATCGCCCTGCGCCCCACGCCCGACGGCCCGGACGAGGCGGGCTGCTGGTCCGGCTGCGTGGTGGACGACGGTGGCGTACCGACAGCGGTGTACTCCGGGATCGACCACGACCACCGGGGCCTGAGCGCGATCTGTCTCGCCGTGGCCGAGGACGACGGCCTCCAGAGGTGGAAGCAACTGCCGGTGCCGGTGGTCGCCGGTCCACCACCCGGCCTGGACGTGACGATGTTCCGGGACCCTTTCGTCTTCCGCTTCGCCGGACGCCGCTGGGCGCTGATGGGCGCCGGCCACGCCGACGGCACCCCGTCCGTCCTGGTGTACGACTGTGAGGACCTGTACGACTGGCGGTTCGCCGGGGTCCTGCTGGACGGCCGGGACCCGGCGGCGGCCCGCGCCTTCGGCAGGCGGGCGATCGGCTGGGAGTGCCCTCAGTTGTGGGCGACCCCCGGCGGCGACTGGGTGCTGGCGGTGGCCCTGTGGGACGGCGACCCGCTGAGCACCGCGTACGTCACGGGCCGCCTGGTGGAGCGGGCGGACGGTGGACTGAGGTTCGCGGCCGGTACGGGCGGCGGCCCGCTGGACCTCGGCCGCGACTTCTACGCCCCCTCCGTCCTCCAGGACACGGAGTCCGGCCGCGCCCTGCTCTGGGGCTGGTCCTGGGAGTCACGCCCGCCCGAGGAGGTGGACCGCGCGGGCTGGTCCGGCGTCCTCACGGCACCCCGGGTGATGGACACCCACGAGGACGGCACGCTACGGGTCGTACCGGCTCCGGAGCTCGAACTCCTGCGCGCGGCCGCCCCGTTCACGGCCGCACCGGGACCGCACCGGCCACTCCCCCTGGCGTACGACCTGCTGGTGACCGCCCGTTCGGCGGCGACCGTGAGTCTGCTGCGGGCCACGTCCGGGGCCGAACTGACCGTGCGACTCGATCCGGCGTCCGGCACGGTGACCCTGGACCGCACGGCCTGGCCACGCTCCCGCCCGGACGGCACGGCTCCCCTGATCCTGCCGACCCCGCCGGGCGAGACCCTCACCGTACGGATCCTGGTGGACGGCTCCCTGCTGGAACTGTTCGCGGGCGACCGGGCGGCGGCCACGGAACGGGTGTACCGACGCGACGACGACATCGCGGAGCTGACCGTGACGGGGACGGGGACGGACGTCGAGGTCACAGGCTGGGAGCTGGTCCCACCGAACCCCGCGTGACGACGGGGCACTCCAGCCGCCGGGTGGTGACCGGCGGCGCGGTCCCACTGTCGATGGCGTCCAGGAGCAGACGTACGGCCGCCTCTCCCATCGCGCGATGGGGCAGGGCGACCGTGGTGAGGGGCGGGCTGAGGTAAGCCGCCATGTGTTCCTGGTCGTCATAGCCGACGACGGACAGCTCGGCGGGCACGTCGAGGCCCAGGCGCGCGGCGGCGTGCAGGACGCCCGCGGCGACCCGGTCGTTGTAACAGACGATCCCCGTGGGCCGCCGGTCGGCGGGAACACCGTCCAGCAGCCGCAGCGCTCCCTCGTACCCGGCGGAGATCTCCCCTCCCGTGCGCACGACCCAGTCCTTCCCGGCCGTCAGCCCCACCGTCCGCAGCGCGTCCCGGAAGCCGCGCAGCCGTTCCGCGGTCGCGATGTCGTCCAGGCCGCCCACCAGGGCGACACGGCGGTGGCCCGCGTCGAGAAGGACGCGCGCGGCGCTGCGGCCACCGGCCCGCTCGGCGGGGATGACGGCCGGGAGGGAGCCGTCCTCGGGGAGGCAGTTGGCGAACACGGCGAACGTGCGGTGCAGCCCTTCCGGGACTCGGGCGCGGCGCAACGACAGCGCGGCGTAGATGATCCCGTCGACCCTCCGGTCGAGCAGTTCGGCGACGGCCGCGTCCTCGGCGACCGGGTCCTGCCCGGAGTCGACGGTGAGTACCAGGTGCTCACTGCGCCACGCCATGTCCATGGCCCCGCGCAGCAGCCGCCCGGCGAACGGCGAGGTGGCGATCTCGTCCGTGACCAGACCGATCACGGCGGTACGACTCCGGCGCAGGCCACGGGCGACCGCGTTCGGCCGGTAGCCGAGCTGTTCGGCCGCCTTGCGGATCTTCTCCTGCGTCTCGGCGGAGAGGTTGCCCTGGGCACGCCCGTTGAAGACGAAGGACACGGCCGTGTGCGACACCCCGGCGAGCCGGGCGACATCCCGCGAGGTCGCCCGCTCGGCCCCGCCACCCCGCGTCTTCTCGACCCCGCCCATGCCTCGTCCCCACCGACTTCGCCTGATCAGGCAGAGCCTACCCGCGGGCGATGTCGCGGAGCCCGCCTCGACGAGACCGAGCAGGACGTCCATGCCATGGCTGCGATGCTCGGTCACCTCTGCGCCCTCTCTACGAGCCGGAACTGTGAGGACCGACGCATCACGACAGTCGGCTCGCAGGCGTTCCTGCAGTACACGCTGACCGCGGTGCTCCACTCCGGAGGCCGGTTCCGAATGCCGGCGATGATGCGGCTGGAGATCGACTCCGACGGGCTCGTGGCACGGATCGAGGAGTACTTCGACTCGCGCGTGCTCGACAGCCTCGCCGAAGTGTCGTGACGGCCTCCGCGTTCGGCGCGAACGAGAGCATGGTTCCCCGGGGGCCAGAACGTCACGCCGAAAGGACGGCCCCCGGTTCAAGACGGGCGGGCAGTGGCGGGAGATGCCGACGGAGTTCGGCGCCTGGTCGACCGTCCACAACCGCTTCCGGCAGTGGCGTGACGCCGGCGTCTTCGAGGCCCTGCTGGAGGGCCTGATCACGGAAGCCGCGAAGCGGGGTGAAGTGGACCTGTCCCTGGTCGGCATCGACTCCACCACCGCCCGAGCCCACCACGACGCGGCCGGGATACACCTCGACGAGGACGTCGTCACCGCCCTGGAGAAAGCCGCGGCCGAGGAGGAGAAGGCCAGGTCAAAGGGGGCGGCCTCGAAGAGCAAAACGGGCAAGAGACCGAAAGTGATCCCGCGCTGGAACAACGACGACGCATCCGGCGTCGGCGGAAACTCCGGCTGAAGGCCGCGCTCCTCGGACGTTCCAGAGGCGGGCAGACCAGCAAAGGTCCACCTCGCCGCCGACCGCAAGTGCCGCCCGCCGGCGTTCATCCTGACCACAGGCCAGGCAGCGGACAGCCCGCAGTTCATCCCCGTCCTGAAGAAGGTACGGGTACGCGGGCCCGTCGGCCGACCTCGCATCCGGCCGGACGCGGTCGCCGGGGACAAGGCGTAATCGTCCCGCGGATCCGCGCCCACCTGCGCAAACGCCGTATCAAGGCGGTCATCCCGGAGAAGAAGGGCTCCAGAGGTGGCCGACCCGTCAGCCACGACGCCGATCTCTACAAGGAGCGGAACACCGTCGAACGCCTGATCAACAAGCTCAAAGCGTGGCGAGGCATCGCCACCCGATACGACAAGCCTCCCGACAGCTACCTCGCCGGTCTCCACCTGCGCGCCTCGATGATCTGGATCAAGGACCTCACCAGGACCACCCGATGATCACGACTCGATATGCCCCAGGTGACGCGCTGAGGTGCCGGACGCCAAGGGCGGGCAGGAGTTGGGTCAACGGTCAACCAGCCGTGGACGCGGGGCCTCACCCGTGGATTCCGCGTCGGTGTCGTCGGTGCCGACCGGGCCGCGGGGAAGCATCCGGTCCAGCCACTTCGGCAGCCACCAGTTGGTCCGGCCGAGGAGCGTCATGGTCGCCGGTACCAGCACCATGCGTACGACCGTGGCGTCGATGAAGATCGCGGTGGCCAGGCCGAGCCCGAACATTTTGATGGAGGGGTCCTCGGCGACGGCGAAGGACAGGAAGACCGCCACCATGATGAGGGCGGCCGAGGTGATGATCCGGGCGGTGCCCGAGACGCCCTCAACGATCGCCGTGCCGTTGTCGCCGGTGCGCAGGTACTCCTCGCGTACGCGGGAGAGGAGGAACACCTCGTAGTCCATCGACAGGCCGAACAGGATGGCGAAGAGGAACATCGGGATGAACGACACGATCGGAACCGTCGCTTCCAGCCCGATGAGTGCGCCTCCCCAGCCCCACTGGAAGACCGCGACCATGATGCCGTAGGCCGCGCCGATGCTCAGCAGATTCAGCAATACCGCCTTGAGCGGTACGAGTATCGAGCGGAAGACCAGCATCAGCAGCAGGAACGACATCGCCAGCACGGCGGCGACGAACACCGGCAGGCGTTGGCTGGTGCGTTGGCCCACATCGGACAGGCTCGCGGCGGCGCCGCCGACGTGGGCCCTGGCCGGGCCGTGCCCGATCGCCGTGGGCAGCACGTCGGTGCGCAGCCGGGCGATGGTGTCGGCAGTGGCCTTGTCCTGAGGGCTGGTGGTCGGGAACACCACGAGGGTCGCGATGCCGGTGGCCCGATCGATGTGCGTCGGCGCGACGGATGCGATGCCCGGATCCGCCGCGACCGTCGCGACGAGTCGGTCCAGCACTCCCGGATCACCGGTGGGGTCCGCGGCGATGACGAGGGGACCGTTGGTGCCCGGGCCGAATCCCTCGGCGACGAGGTCGTACGCGCGGCGCTCGGTCCGGCTCTGCGGCAGTGAGCCGTCGTCGGGCAGGCCGACACGCAGGCCGAGCACGGGCAGCGTCGCCGTCAGCAGCAGCCCCGCCGCGCCGACCGCGTACGGCACCGGGTGCCGGCTGACGTGCCCGATCCAGCGACGCCACCCGGCGGCGTGGGCGGCGCCTGCCGCCGGGTCCCGCCGCCGTGCGAGTCGGCCCGGCTTCCTGGTCTGCAGAGCCCGGCCGATCCGGCCGGCCCGGGCCAGGCGTGGGCCGGCGGCGCCGAGGAAGGCCGGCAGCAGCGTCACCGACGCGAGCACCATGGTCAGGACGACGATCGAGACGGCAAGTCCGCCCACCGTCATGAACGGCACGTTCGCGACCGCCATGCCGAGGATCGATACGACGACGGTTCCGCCGGCGAAGACCACCGGCCCCCCCGCCGTGGCCACCGCTCGTCCGGCCGCCTCGTGCGGATCGAGCCCGCGCGCGAGGTACTCCCGGTGCCTGGCGAGCACGAACAGCGCGTAGTCGATGCCCACTCCGAGCCCGACCATGCTGCCCAGGACCGGTGCGAAGGCGGGGACGTCCGTGAACCCCGCCAGTACCGTCATCGTGGCGACACCGACGGTCAGTCCGAAGACCGCCATGCCGATCGGCAGCGCGGCGGCGACGAGCGAACCGAACGCCAGGAACAGGATCGCGGCCGCGGCGACGAGGCCGATCAACTCGCTCACGCCGCCGTCGGGGTCGGAGAAGGCGTAGAAGAGGTCCCCGCCCATCTCGATGCGCAGGGGCAGTTCGGCGCGCAGCCGGTCGCCGAGACCGACGAGGGCGTCGAGGTCTTCGGCCGACAGCCGGCTCTGGTCGGGGTACTGCACCCGGACGACCGCGATCCGCCCGTCGGCCGAGACGAGGCCGCCGCGCACGGCGGTGTCCCCGCCTGCGTCGAGTGCCCCTGCCGGGTCGCTCGTGCCGAGCACGTGCGGCAGCCGTTTCACCTCGGTCTGCAGCCGAGTGAGAGCGGTGCGCGCGCTGCCGTGGTCGAAGAACCTCGCAGCGCCGTCGAGGGGGGTGACGACCACTTGGGCGGTCATCCCCTCCTGGCCGGTGCCGGCCCGCTCGATCAGTTCCGCGGCCCGCTGGGAGTCCAGTCCCGGAGCGGTCATCGAATCCACATTCCGCCCGCCGAAGGCGACGGCGGCGAGGACGGCGAGCGTGGCGGCGACCAGCCATGCCGCGATCACCCGCCAGGGATGGCGGGCGGCGCTTGCGCCCAGGCGCAACAGGGCTTTCGAGAGCATCGGGTCCTCCAACCACCTCGTCGGCCGTCCTTGTACGGCCGCCGATGCCGAGGCTCGTCGCCACGGCGCTCTTCGGCATCGGCTCGCGGGCCGCGGATCCATCGGCCCCAAGTCGGAGTGACGCCCCGTCCTTTCGGCCGATGCGCGGCACGGCACGGTCCCTACGCTGAGAACCGTGCTGCGAGACGACCTGCGAACCCTGTGGACCGAACCCCGGCCGCCCGACGCGCCCGCCCGGGTGCGGCGGGACTGGGCGCTGCTCGCCGCGGGCCTGGGCGGTGTGGTGCTGGAGGCCACCCTGCGCGAGAACGTCGTGTGGCGGCCGGTGGCGGTGGGTTTCACCGTATGGCTGTGCCTGCTGCCCCGATGGCGCCGGACCCGCCCGCTGGCGATGATCACGCTGGCGTTCGGCTCGGTGATGCTGCTCCAGGTGGCCTCGCTCGTCGCCGCACCGCGCGAGCCCGTCGGCCTGGACACCGGCGCAATCGTGCTCGTGCTGGTGTACGCGCTGCCCCGGTGGGGATCGGGACGCGAGATCGTGCTGGGCGGCGCGGTGATCCTCGCGGTCGGCGCGCTGTGTGTCGTCACGTACGAGGCTCCGGTCGTCGAAAAGGTCGTGGGCTTCGTCTTCCTGCTGCTGCCCGGCGTGGTCGGGGCTGCCGTGCGGTTCTGGGTGACCGCTCGCGAGCGGCAGTTGGAGCAGGTGCGCTCCCGCGAGCGTGAGCAGCTCGCCCGGGAACTGCACGACACGGTGGCCCACCACGTGTCGGCCATGGTGATCACCGCCCAGGCGGGCCGGGTACTCGCGGGCGCCGACCCGTCCGCCGCCGTCGAGGCGCTGGAGGGGGTCGAGGAGGAAGGGGCGCGCACGCTGGAGGAAATGCGCGCCATGGTCGCCGCGCTGCGCGACCGCGGGGTCGGCGCCGAGCTGGCGCCGCCTGCCGGCGTCGCGGATCTGGAGCGCCTGGTGCGCACGCCGGGTGATCGCCTCAAGGTCGACCTGGGGCTCGACGGGGAGCTGGACTCGCTGCCCCCGGCCGTGGACGCGGCCGTCTACCGGATCGTGCAGGAGTCGGTGACCAACGCGCTTCGCCATGCGGTCGACGCGACCGAGCTCGTCGTCCGGGTCGCCGCGGAACGGCACACGGTACGGGTGAGCGTGCGCGACAACGGCCGGCGCACCGGCCGGGGTCGCGACGGATACGGACTTACCGGACTGCGCGAGCGCGCGACCCTGCTCGGCGGCACGCTACGAGCCGGCCCGGGTACCGACCGGGGCTGGCATGTCGAAGCCGAACTGCCGAGAGCGAGGAGCGAGAGCGGTGTCCATTCGCGTCCTCGTCGCTGACGACCAGGCGATCATCCGCACCGGGTTGCGGATCATGCTGAACGCCCAGCCCGGCATCGAGGTGGTCGGCGAGGCCGCCGACGGACACGAAGCGGTACGTCTGGCCCGCGAACTGCGCCCCGACGTCTGTCTGTTCGACATCCGCATGCCCGTGCTCGACGGGCTCGAGGCCACCCGGCTGATCGCCGGCCCGGGCGTCGCCGACCCGCTGGTCGTGGTCGTCATCACCACGTTCGACCTCGACGAGTACGTCTACGGCTCACTGCGTGCGGGTGCCCGCGGATTCCTCCTCAAGGACACGGGACCGGACCTTCTGGCCCAGGCCGTACGGTCGGCGTCCGACGGCGAGGCGCTCATCGCGCCCAGCGTCACCGTCCGTCTGCTCCAGGCGTTCGCGGACCTGCCCGCCGGCCGGCCCGCGGCCCAGCCGGTCTCCCCCGTCACCGCCCGCGAGGAGCAGGTGCTCCTCGCCGTCGCCCGCGGGCTGACCAACACCGAGATCGCCGACGCGCTGCACATCAGCCTCAGCACGGTGAAGACGCATCTGGCGAGCCTGATGGCCAAACTCGGCGCCCGCAACCGGGTCGAGATCGCGATGTGGGCCTACGAGACGCGCCGTATCCTCCCCGGAACCTGAGCCGGGTGCCGGGCCATGTCCCATGAGTCCCCGCCCGGACATCAGTGCACCGGTCGGCTCACGTCGGCTCCACGTGCCTCACCCGCCCCAGAGCGTGACGTACCAGGAGGCCGGAACCGGGACGGTGAGACACCCGATACGGCAAGACTCCCGACAGCTACCTCGCCAGTCTCCACCTGCACGCCTCGATGATCTGGATCAAAGACCTCACCAGAACCACTCGATGATCACGACTCGATACGCTCCCTGGCGCAGGACCGCGATCCACGGCCCACGACAGAACTGACGAGCTGAGCGAGGTCGAGCGCAACACGGCAGCCGACAGCCCCGCCGAGATCGAGCTGGAGCTGCCATGACAGGCGCCCCGAGCCACTCGACCGGTTGCATCCCGGGCTGGTCCATCACATCGTCAACACCCTGGGATGGCCCGGGCTACGCCCTCTACAGGGGGAGGCGATCGAGCCGCTGCTCGACGGCTCGGACGCTGTTCTTCCGGCCCCGACCGCCGGCGGCAAGACCGAGGCCGCCTCCTTCCCACTGCTTTCGAAGATGGCGCAGGAGAACCGGACCGGTACCTCGGTGCTGTATGTCTGTCCGCTGAAGGCGCTGCTGACCACACCGGAATCGCTGGAAGCGATGCTCGTCAGCGCCAATGTCGATCACCGGGCGTTCTTCTCCGGACTGCGCGCCATCGTCGTCGACGAGGTGCACGCCTTTGCGGGGGACGACCGGGGATGGCACCTGCTGGCCGTACTCGAGCGACTGCAGCGGGTGGTTGGACGACCGGTACAACGCATCGGGCATTCCGCGACGGTGGGCAGCCCGGAGCACCTGCTCGCCTGGCTGCAGGGCTCAGGGGGCGGGCACCGCCCGGCGCGGGTCGTCGCTCCACAGAGCTGCGAATCGAGCCATGGAAGCCATGTCCGACTTATCGGGAATCAACGTCCCGGATTTGTCCTGTCGATCATGAAACCGTGATCGAGAAGGACCGCCAAGCCCTCTCAACTCCCCTGATCCTCCAGCGAAGTTGCTGGTCAGATCGTTTCTTCCCGCGTAGCGCGAAGTGGGGCGGGTGGGACTCGAACCCACGGCCGACGGATTATGAGTCCTTTGAGGATCTTGGCGGTCCTTGCCGATCAGTGCTCATCCTTGACGTTTTCCCAGGTCAGACCTGCTGATCAGTGTCAGTCCTGTGTGGTGCCTGTCGATGCGTTCCTGTCCTTGTGGCCCCTCAATGGCCCCTGGAAGCCGCTGAGTTGGACGCGTACCACAGCAGCAGCCGCGTCCGCCCAGTTCAGCCACAAGGATGGAACCTACGCACAGCGGAGTCCCTTACCGACGAGATGATGCTCCACCCCTTGATCCCGGGGCGGAGCATCGCTTCCGATGTCAAGAGGCGAGCATGCCCCCGGGACTGCGCATGAACCTGGGTCACAGCTTGCCGATCGGTCGCGTCAGCCGAGGACGTAGGTCTCATCGCCGAAGTCAGCGACGATCTTCAGCTTGCCGCCGAGCGCCTTGACGTAGGCAGCGAGGGTGTCGACCTCGCTGCGCTCCAGTTGCCCCTTCTCGATGCGTGAGACGCGGGCCTGGGTGACACCCATGGCTTCGGCAACCTGGACCTGTGTGGTGTGCTGCCGCTTCCTCAACTCGGCGAGGCGGTGCACACGGGAGGCCAGGACCATCGCCTGCGCCCCCTTCTGAATCTGGTCCTTTTCGGCATCGGTGAAGGCGAAATCCTCGGCCAGGTCTCCCCAGGAGACGGCCTGCGGGTCCTTGAGGTGATCCGTCATCATGCCCCGTCCTCTCCATCGATTCGCTTCAGATGCTCCGCGTATGCCTGCTCCGCCTGGGGCACCGCGACGCGGTACCAGCCGGACCAGTTACCCGCCTTGTCACCACCGACCAGAATCACGGCCTGGCGGTCCGGGTCGAACACGAACAGCAACCGCACTTCCGTGGTCCCTGCCGAGCCGGGGCGGAGCTCCTTGAGGTTGGACAGCGCCGAGCCCTTGATCGTGTCCACCAGAGGGCGGCCCAGCGCGGGACCTTCCTCCTGAAGGGCGGTGACAGCCTGGCTAACCTGAATCAGGGTGTCGCGGTCAGTACGGCGCAGGCCGTGAAGCCACGAAAGGGCTGGCTCGACCACGACGATCTTCCAAGCCATGCATGCGCCCCCATCTGCAATTTATTACCCTGACAGCATACACCACTGACGTCATATTGAGGGAGTGGTCCTCGCGGCAAGAACCGTCCCAGACAGCGATGAAATCCGCGCATGGCTGAGTGACAGTCAGCAGCGTCGCCCACCCGCAGAGCAGGGCCGGCCGACTCCTCTACTCAGGCGGTCACCGCGAGCGCGATGTGCACCCGCGACCGCAGCTCTCATCCTCAGAGCCCGAGAAGACGTTGCTATCGTGAGGTGGGGTAGCCCAGCTTCGAGAGGGATCCGCTGATGAAGCCATCCCACACCCGGATTCTGGCCGAGGCTGCCTATGCAGCCGGAGCCCGTGACCGGCACGAGGCCGCGATGACGGTATTGAGGCTGCTCGAGCCGGTGACTCATCACGACGCCGGCGCCCTCCTGCTCTGGGACCCGAGGGACCATGCGCACCGCGCGCTCGCTGCGGTCACCTACGGCAACGAAACAGTTGCCGCACTGGGTGACCGCTATGCGGCGAGTGCTGAGAACCGGCTGGTCCGGGAGCGGCGCCTGCCGATGCGGATCGACGACGTGCCGGGCGACTACCGACGGTCCCCGATGTACCGAGAGGTTCTCGGACCTGCCGGCTTCGCAGACGGCATGACCGCCTGCCTCTTCTCGGACAGCGGTGTGTACACGGGCATGCTGCACTTCTCCGCGGCGGCGCGCGGCGCGTTCCGCGATGACGCGGCCGAACTCCTCAAGGCATTGGCGCCCGCGCTGGCGCGGATGTGCGACGTGGCTCGACGGCAAACCACCGGATGCGCCATACCTTCGGGAGCGAACGCCACCCTGATCGACCACACCGGCCGTGCCTGGGCCGTCGAGTCGTGCGCCCCGGCGCTCGCGCCCACGCAGCCCGACTTCAACGGCTTCCTGCACCGCTTCATGGCCTCGCCGCAGGTCGCCGCCACCGGGCTGCAGGCGTCGAGTGAAGGGTGGCTCACGCTGCAGGTCCTGAAGGTGGCTGATCCGCTGGGACGGCCGGAACCGGCCGTACTGGTGCAGGAGCTTCCGACGGCCGGCCTGCCCCATTCCCTCTCGCCGCGCGAGTACGACATCCTGAACGGGATGGCGGCGGGGTTCTCGAACCAGCAGCTGGCATCGCAGCGAGACGTCGCCCTGCGCACTGTGACCACGCACGTGGAGCGGATCCTGCACAAGATGGGACAGCCCTCGCGAGCCGGCGCGGTGGCGTCGGCGCTGCGCGACGGGATTCTGCGCCTGGACCGCTGACCGCCGCTGTCGGTAGGAATGCGTATTGAGGCGCAAGGTGGCCGAGCGCCATATTCGAGGTGAAGAGAAGCCCGCGCTGTAGGCGGTTTTCACCCGCCGAGCCGGCTGCTGCCGACCCCCGCGTCCTCCCTCGCTGTCGCCGCCCACCGCGCCGACTGCCGACCGGGGCTCGTTCATCCCTCAGGAGGCCCGGCCATGAACGCTTCAGAAGCTCCGCAAGCCATGTCCGAAAGACCCGGCGGCACAGATGACGACCGCGACCGGCTGCATGAACTCGGTTACGAGCAGGAGCTCGCCCGTACGCTCAGCCTGGCCGACGTTGTCATCTACGGCCTGATCTACATGGTGCCGCTCGCCCCTGTCGCGGTGTTCGGCGTCGTCTACAACATGTCCGCCGGCGCCGTCGCCGCGGTTTACGTGGTGGCCGGGATCGCGATGCTGTTCAGTGCTGTCAGTTACAAGGAGATGGCGGTCCGGTTCCCGGTCGCCGGCTCGGTCTACAGCTACGTACGGATGGGCAGCAACCGCTTCCTCGGGTTTGTCTCCGGGTGGGCCATCCTGCTCGACTACCTGCTGCTGCCCGCGCTGCTGTGCGTCTTCGCGGCCAGCGCGATGACCGGAGTGGTCTCCTGGGTGCCCGCCTGGGTCTGGGTGGTGATCTTCGTCGCCGCGACCGCCCTGATCAACATCATGGGCATCAGTGTCACCGCGACGATGAACAAGATCTTCCTCTACATCCAGCTGGTCGTGCTGGCCGTGTTCCTGGTGTGGGCAGCCGTGCTCATCCTCCAGGGCCGGGCCCGTCTCTCGCTCAGCCCGTTCGTCCCCGCCGACGGCGGCTCCTGGTCCCTGATCCTCGGTGCAGTTCCGGTCGCCGCCCTGAGTTACATCGGGTTCGACGCGATCTCGACACTGAACGAGGAAGCCGAGGGCGGCGGCAAAACCGTCTCCAAGGCCACCATGATCGTCCTCTACCAGGTGACCGCGCTGTTCGTCGTGCAGGTCTTCGTGGCGGGCAGCCTGGTCCCGAGCGGGACGGAATTCGCCGATGGCGACCCGGTCAACAACGCCTTCTACAACGTGGTGGGCACGGCCATGGCGGGCTGGTTCAAGACGGTCCTCCTGCTGACTGCTGCCCTGATCGCGATCTTCGCCAACACCATTGCCTCCAACGCCACCTCCGCCCGTCTGGTCTTCAGCATGGCCCGCGACGGACAGCTGCCGAAGTTCCTGTCGCGGGTCAGCGACAGACACCAGGTCCCCCTCAACGCGATGATCTTCATCGCACTCCTTTCGGTGGGAGTCGGCATCCTCGGCGTGGAGCAGTCGGGACTGCTGACCACCCTGGTGACCTTCGGCGCGATCACCGCCTACGTCCTTCTCCACGTCAGCGTCTTCACCCACTTCGCCGTCCGAGGCGGAAGCCGCCACATTTTCGTCCACTGGGTCTCCCCGATCCTCGGCGCCGCGCTCCTCCTGGTCGCGCTGTGGAACGCGGACTCCAACGCCAAGATCGTCGGCTCGTGCTGGCTCGTCATCGGTCTCGGCGTGGCGGCGTACTTCAAGCTCACCGGCCGTTCGCTCGGCGACTCCGACGCCTGACCGCACTCGCGCATACCGCCGGGCAGCACAGGCATCGGTCTGAGACACCGTCACATCGAGGCGCTTCAGTCGCTGCCCGGCGCTGGCGAGCTCCTTCAGCACAAGAAAGGCCACCTCCCGTGAGCCCATCGTCCTTGTCCCGCCGCACCGCAACGGTGTCCCAGCAGCAGGAGGTGAACTGATGCGTACCAGTGCAGACCGCTCGGCCGAGCTGCTCGAAGTGTTCCGTCTGCGCAGCGAAGAACGTCTGCGCAAGGAGTGCACCGATGAGGTCGTCGCTGCCCATGACGCGGCTCCGCTGGGGCCGCACGACGACCGCACTCAACGCGTGCTGCGGGCGCTGCGCAGCCTGCCCGTCTCGGGCAAGCACATCGTCTTCTCCGAAGGCCCCGACGGCCCCTGGCACGTGGCGCAGATCGTCCTGGGTATGCCGGGCAACCTGCTCCTGACCGAGCAGTCCTTCGAGGACTACGAAGACGCCATGCGGTACATCTTCACCGCGCGTGTCGCGGAACTGCAGAACTAGAAAGAATTGAGGAGGGTCATGGCACTCCCCAGCGGCCGCACGACGACCCAGAACGTCTTCGGCTACACCGATCGCTTCTCCGCCCGTCCCGGCGAGCGACTGTCGTTCCACATCAGCTGTGAAGGCCCGTCGGCCTACGACGCCGCGCTGGTGCGCCTGCGACACGGATACGACGGGCAGGCGGGGCCGGGCTTCCTGGAGGACGAGGTCCCCTCCACCATCGACGGGACGTACCCGGGGCAGTACTACACCTGCCAGCCCGGCTCCTACGTCGAAGTCCCCGACCCGAAAGGCCTGCTGGCGAACCCCGACGCGCTGGTCATCCGCGCTGCCGTCTTCCCTACCCTTCCGCGTGACAACCGCTCAGGAAGCCTGGGCGCCTATCGGGTCAGCCAGAGCTCGGTCGGTTTCACCGGCGAGCGCCAGGCGGTCATGGGCACCTGGGACGCGGCGACCACGACCGGCTGGGCCCTGCTGCTCGATGACGGCAAACCGTCCCTCGTATGGAGCGAGGGCGGTCAGCGGCGGACCCTCACCCTGGAACAGGAGCTGACGGCCCACCAGTGGTATCGGCTGGAGGTCGAACTGCCAAGTTCGGCGGGGCAGATCACCCTGCGGCAGGCCCCGCTGGACCACTGCGCGGACCGGGTGACACCGGCCGCCGCAGCCGCCGTACCCGAGCAGGCGAACGCAACCGCCTCGGCGGTCTGGACGGCTTCCTCGATGCCGTTCCGTATCGGTGCGCTGGCTCGCGCGGACGGTGACCGGCTGCTCGCGGCAACCGCCTTCAACGGGAAAATCGGTGGCATCCGTATCGAACGCGCCACCGACGACGCCCTCAAGGCGCGCGAGCCGGTGGCTGCCTGGCACTTCGGCCGCAGCCGCCGCCCCGACGGGCTGCTGCTGTGGGACGTGGTCGACGAGGGGCCGCACATGCTGCACGGCCGCTGCGTCAACGCGCCCGTCCGGGGCGTCACCGGCCCCACCTTCCAAGGTGTCGTGGAGGACTTCCGGCTTGCGCCCGACGAGTTCGACGCCATCCACTTCCACGACGACGACATCGCTGACGCCCAGTGGCCTGCGGCGTTCACCTTCGAGGTGCCCGAGGACCTGCCCAGTGGTGTCTACGCGGTGCGGCTGCGGGCCGAGGGCATCGAGCAGCACGTGCCCTTCCTCGTCGGGCCGAGCCGCCGGCGCAAGGACGTCGCCGTCCTGTTCCCCACGGCCACCTACCTGGCTTACGCCAACGACCGGATCGCGTTCGAGGCGGACGGCATGGAGATGCTCCTCGGGCACACGCCCATCGTCCACAAGGAAGACCTGGTCCTGCAGGACCACCCCGAGTTCGGCCGCTCCCTGTACGAGATCCACAATGACGGGTCCGGCGTGGTGTTCGGCAGTGTCCGCCGCCCGCTGATCAGCCTGCAGCCGCGGTACCGCGCCTCGTTCATGAGCGAGGGCCCCTGGGGTCTGCCCGCCGACCTGTCCCTCGTGCACTGGCTGGAGACCGCTGAGTGCGAATTCGACGTCCTCACCGACGAGGACCTCGACCGGGAAGGCCACGACCTGCTGCGCGACTACCGCGTCGTGATCACCGGAAGCCACCCCGAATACGTCACGCGGCGCGAGCTCGACGCCCTTGAGGAGTTCACCGCGAACGGCGGCCGGCTGATGTACCTGGGCGGCAACGGGTTCTTCGCTACCGTCTCCTACGACCCCGACGCCCCGCACCTGATGGAGCTGCGCCGGGCCGACGGCGGCACCCGCCCGCACCAGTCCCCCTTCGCCGAACGCCGCCATACCACCTCGGGCGAGGCCAGCGGCCTGTGGCGCAACAAGGGCAAGATCCCGCAGCGTCTGGTGGGAGTCGGCATGGCGGCCCAGGGCTTCGACCGCTGCACCTACTACGAGCGCCTTACGGACAGCCGGGATCCGCGTGCGGCCTTCATCTTCGAAGGCGTCGGCGAGAACGAGCTCTTGGGCGACTTCGGCATCATCGGCGGCGGCGCGGCCGGTGCCGAGATCGACTGTTGGAACCCTGCGCTCGGCTCGCCACCCGGAACCCTGGTCCTGGCCACCTCCGGGCCCTTTTCCGACAGTTACCTGCTGGTGACCGAGGAGATCTTCGAGATGCTCCCGGGGATGGGTGGAACCGAGCAGCCGGCGGTCCGCTCGGACATGGTCTACTGCGCGCTGGAGGGCGGCGGCGGATTCTTCTCGGTCGGATCCATCGCCTGGACCGGGTCGCTTTCCCACAACGGGTACGACAACAACATCGCGAAGATCACAGGCAACGTGCTGCGGCGCTTCCTCGACGAGAAGCCGCTGGAGTAGGCCGCCCCTGCTGTCGAAGGCGTCCCGCTCCGCTGGCGGAGCGGGACGGGAACGCCCCGGTGGTGGATCCGTGGTGTCTGCCGCCAGCGGACCGTGGCTGCCCGTGGCCGCGCATTTGGCCGACGAACCTCACAATGCGGGAGCTCTCCCCACTCTTCTCGGTACTCGACTGGCCGCGCTGTGGATAGCAGCCCATGCCGCGCAACCGGCCATCGGGCCAGCAAACGGGCTGTAGACACCGTCGGCCTGGACACGGCTGCACCGTCCCGGCCCCTGTCCGGCCCCTGGATCTTGGCATCGAGGCTCAGGTCAGCCGTCCGGACGGCAAGCGACAACCTCGAACACATACTCCGCCGCAGGTCAGATGGGTTGAAGCTCCCCCGAGCACCGCCGGACCTCAAACCCCCGAGCAGCGGATTCAGTCCGTTCAGGCAAAGTTGACGCTCCGCCACCCAAAGATGAACGTTTCCGCAGGTCAGAAGCCTGCGCAGGTGGGGCGGGTGGGACTCGAACCCACGGCCGACGGATTATGAGTCCGCTGCTCTAACCGGCTGAGCTACCGCCCCATTACGGCGCGTCGCGCACATTTGTGCGCGCCGTCTGCCGCAGCATAGCCGCTCATACGATCTCCTGCTTCGGATGGTCGACTACGCATGACCATGAGGACCGCGCTGCCGCGCGCGTGGTTCCGGCGGGCATGAAAAAGGACCCCAACGGGGTCCTCGTCCACTCTGCTCTCCCGACTGGACTCGAACCAGTAACCTGCCGGTTAACAGCCGGCTGCTCTGCCAATTGAGCTACGGAAGACCGAAGCTCCCCCGACTGGACTCGAACCAGTAACCTGCCGGTTAACAGCCGGCTGCTCTGCCAATTGAGCTACGGAGGATTGCCTCGTTGCATCGATCGTACCTACCTGGGTACTTGCCAGGGGGCGTGCGCTCGCTGCGACACATACATTAGCGCAAGCAGGGGGGTGCTCCGCCAATCGGTTCTCCCCCCGCACCGACGCCGACGCAAGGGAAGGGTGGCCGCCATGCGCTACCGGCTCACGTTCTTCGCCGGACTGGCCCTCGGTTACGTGCTGGGCACGCGAGCCGGGCGCGAGCGCTACGAGCAGTTGAGGAAGACCGCCCGGCAGGTCGCGCAGAATCCGGCGGTGCGCAACACCGCCGAGTCCGCGGCCCAGCAGGGGCGCGAGTTCGCCGGCAAGGCGTACCACGTGGTGAGCGAGAAGGTAGGGGACCGGGTCCCGGAATCGGTGGCTGAGCGTGTCCGTTCCCTGCGTGATCGCAACACGAACGGCACAGGTCCCGACGACGACTGGGGCACCACCAATACGTAACCGGGACCGGCAGCTCCGGCGGACCGGTACGGCAGGCTCCGGCCGTACGGCAGAATTTCCGCCATGGGGATAGTCGCCGGGTTGGACAGTTCGCCCGATTTCACTCGCATCGTCGTCTGCGACGCGGACAGCGGAGCCGTGCTCAGACAGGGGTATGCCCCGCATCCGCTCGACAGCACGACGGAGGGCGGGCGGCACTCGGACATCGACCCGCAGGCCTGGCTGCTGTCCCTGGGTGAAGCCGCGGGCGGCGGGCTCCTCGAAGGCGTCCAGGCCATCGGCGTGTCCGCCCAGCAGAACGGGCTCGTGCCACTGGACGCCCAGGGCAACACGGTGCGCCCGGCGATGGTCGGCGGGGACAAGCGGGCGCAGGTCGCGGCCGCCGATCTGGTCGACGCGCTCGGCGGGCGGGAGGCCTGGGCCCAGGCCGTGGGATGTGTGCCGCAGGCGGCGCAGCCCGTGACCAAGCTGCGCTGGCTCGCCAAGAACGAACCCGATGCCGCGCTGCGCACGACCCTGCTGCTCCAGGCGCACGACTGGCTGGTGTGGCAGCTGCTCGGACGACCGCCGCGCCGGACCACCGACCGCGGCGGGGCCTCCGGCACCGGTTACTGGTCGGCGGCGACCGGTGCGTACCGGCCGGACCTCGTCGAGCTCGCGCTCGGCCACCAGGCGCTGCTGCCCGATGTGCTCGGGCCGTGGGAGGCCGCCGGGACGACGCCCGAGGGGCTGCTGATCTCGGCGGGGACCGGCGAGACGATGGCGGCGGCGTTCGGGCTCGGGATTGGGCTCGGGGACGCGGTGGTGTCGCTCGGCGCCTCCGGTTCCGTGATGGCCGTCCACCACGAGGCGCTGGTCGACTCGTCCGGGATGATCACCTCGCTCGCGGACGCGACCGGGATGCACCTGCCGGTCGTCACCACGCTGAATGCCGTACGGGCCCTGCGCGGGGCCGCCGAACTCCTCGGCGTACCCGACCTGGAGGGTCTGTCCGACCTGGCGATGAAGTCGACGCCGGGCGCCCACGGGCTCGTCATGCTGCCGTATCTGGAGGGCGAGCGGACGCCCAACCTGCCGCACACGGCGGGGACGCTGGCCGGGCTGCGGCGGGAGTCGATGCGGCCCGAGCATCTGGCGCGGGCCGCCTTCGAGGGCATGCTGTGCGGGCTCGCGGACGCGCTGGACGTACTGCGCGGCCGGGGCGTCGAGGTGCGGCGGATCTTCCTGCTGGGCCAGGCGGCCGAGCTGCCCGCCGTGCAGGCCAGTGCCCCCTCGCTGCTCGGTGTGCAGGTCGTGGTGCCGCAGCCCGCGGACTACGCGGCGATCGGCGCGGCCCGGCAGGCGGCCTGGGCGCTCGGCGTCTCGCAGGGCACGCTCGGCCCGGGGCAGCCGCCGGCCTGGCAGGGCGCGAGCGCGCAGGTCCTGGATCCCGGCGAGGAACTGGCCGTGGGGCAGGCCGTGCGGCAGCAGTACGTGTCGGTGCGGGTGCAGACCCACCCGGGCGCCTTCCGCCCCTAGGACCCGGGGACCCGAGGATCTGAAGACCCGAGGACTGAGGCCGGGGCCATTCTTGAGCCCCTCTTGGCTTAATCAGTTGAGGTAACACGGGTGGAGTGTTCGACGATAGGGGCCAGGGGCAACCAATCGCCCCGCCGCCGATCCGAGAGACCCAGCGTGCTCATACGACTCCTGCGTACCTACCTCAGCCCGTACAAGAAACCCATCGCCTTACTCGTGTTCCTGCAGTTCCTGCAGACCTGCGCCACGCTCTACCTGCCCACGCTCAACGCGGACATCATCGACAACGGTGTCGTGGACGGCGACACCGGATACATCCTGTCCTTCGGCGCCCTGATGATCGGCATCTCGCTGGTCCAGGTCGTCTGCAACATCGGCGCCGTCTACTACGGCGCCCGTACGGCCTCGGCGGTCGGCCGGGACATCCGGGCCGCCGTCTTCGACCGGGTGCAGTCGTTCTCCGCGCGTGAGGTCGGTCACTTCGGGGCGCCCTCACTGATCACCCGCACCACGAACGACGTCCAGCAGGTGCAGATGCTGGCCCTGATGACGTTCACGCTGCTGGTGTCGGCGCCGATCATGTGCGTGGGCGGCATCGTCCTGGCGCTCGGTCTGGACGCACCGCTGTCCGGGGTGCTGCTCGCCGTCGTGCCCGTGCTCGGCATCTCCGTCAGCCTCATCGTGCGCCGCCTGCGGCCCCTCTTCCGCACCATGCAGGAGCGCCTCGACACGGTGAACCGGGTACTGCGCGAGCAGATCACCGGCAACCGCGTCATCCGGGCCTTCGTCCGCGACGAGTACGAGGAGGGCCGCTTCCGGAAGGCCAACACCGACCTCACCGAGGTGTCGCTGGGCACCGGCCGGATCCTGGCACTGATGTTCCCGATCGTCATGACGGTGGTGAACCTGTCGTCGATCGCCGTGGTGTGGTTCGGCGCCCATCGGATCGACAGCGGCGGGATGCAGATCGGCGCGCTGACCGCCTTCCTCGCCTACCTCATGCAGATCGTCATGGCCGTGATGATGGCCACCTTCATGTTCATGATGGTGCCGCGCGCCGAGGTCTGCGCCGAGCGCATCCAGGAGGTCCTGGACACGTCCAGCAGCGTGGTACCGCCGAAGGCACCCGTCCTGGAGCTGCGACGGCACGGCCATCTGGAGATCCGCGGTGCCGGGTTCCGCTACCCGGGCGCCGAGGAGCCGGTACTGAGGACGGTCGACCTGGTGGCGCTGCCCGGGGAGACGACCGCCGTCATCGGCTCGACCGGCAGCGGCAAGTCCACGCTCCTCGGCCTGGTCCCCCGGCTGTTCGACGCCACCGAGGGCGAGGTCCTGGTGGACGGCGTCGACGTACGCACCGTCGAGCCGCAGCTGCTGGCCCGCACCGTGGGCCTCGTACCGCAGAAGCCGTACCTCTTCGCGGGGACCGTGGCGACGAACCTGCGGTACGGGAATCCGGACGCGACCGACGAGGAGCTGTGGCACGCGCTGGAGGTGGCGCAGGCGAAGGGATTCGTGGAGGGGCTGGAGAACGGTCTCGACTCACCGATCGCGCAGGGCGGGACGAATGTGTCGGGCGGTCAGCGGCAGCGGCTCGCCATCGCCCGGACCCTCGTACAGCGCCCGGAGATCTACCTCTTCGACGACTCCTTCTCGGCGCTCGACTACGCGACGGACGCGGCCCTGCGCGCGGCGCTCGCCGCGGAGACCGCCGAGGCCACCGTCGTGATCGTCGCCCAGCGGGTGTCGACCATCCGGGAGGCCGACCGGATCGTGGTCCTCGACGAGGGCCGGGTCGTGGGCACCGGCCGCCACCACGAGCTGATGGCGGACAACGAGACCTACCGGGAGATCGTGCTCTCCCAGCTCACGGAAGCGGAGGCAGCCTGATGGCCGGGCCCATGGGGCGGATGATGGCCGGGGGCGGCCCCGATCAGAACTCGATGGACTTCAAGGAGTCCGGGAAACGGCTGCTCGCGCAGTTCAGGCCCGAGCGGCTCACGATGTACGCGATGCTGCTCGCCGTGGTCCTGAGCGTGGGCCTGTCCGTGGTGGGCCCGAAGATCCTGGGCGAGGCGACCGACCTGGTCTTCGCGGGGGTCGTCGGACGGGACATGCCGGCGGGCGCCACGAAGGCCGAGGTCCTCGACTCGATGCGGGAGCGCGGTGACGGCGGCACGGCCGACATGCTCTCCGGGACGGACTTCACACCGGGCCAGGGCATCGACTTCGGCCAGGTCGGCGAGGTGCTGGGGCTCGCCCTCGTGGTGTTCCTGGTGGCCGGTCTGCTGATGGCCGTGGCGACGCGGCTGGTGAACCGGGCCGTCAACATGACCGTGTACCGGATGCGCGAGGACGTGCAGACGAAGCTTTCGCGGCTGCCGCTGTCGTACTTCGACCGGCGGCAGCGCGGTGAGGTGCTCAGCCGCGCCACCAACGACATCGACAACATCGGGCAGACCCTCCAGCAGTCGATGGGCCAGCTCATCAACTCCCTGCTGACGATCGTCGGCGTGCTGGCGATGATGTTCTGGGTCTCGCCGCTGCTCGCCCTGGTCGCGCTGGTCACCGTGCCGCTGTCGTTCTACGTGGCCGTGCTCGTCGGCAAGCGGTCGCAGCCGCACTTCGTGGCGCAGTGGCGGACCACCGGCAAGCTCAACGCGCATATCGAGGAGATGTACAGCGGGCACAACCTGGTGAAGGTCTTCGGGCGGCAGGAGGAGTCGGCGGCGCGGTTCGCCGAGGAGAACGACCGGCTGTACGAGGCCGGGTTCAAGGCGCAGTTCAACAGCGGCATCATGCAGCCGCTGATGCTGTTCGTGTCGAACCTGAACTATGTCCTGGTGGCCGTGGTCGGCGGCCTGCGGGTCGCGTCCGGCTCGCTGTCGATCGGTGACGTGCAGGCCTTCATCCAGTACTCCCGGCAGTTCTCCATGCCGCTCACCCAGGTCGCGTCGATGGCGAACCTGGTGCAGTCGGGTGTCGCGTCGGCCGAGCGGATCTTCGAGATCCTGGACGCGGAGGAGCAGGAGGCCGATCCGATGCCGGGTGTGCGGCCCGAGGAGCTGCGGGGGCGGGTCGCGCTGGAGGGGGTCTCCTTCCGGTACGACCCGGAGAAGCCGCTGATCGAGGATCTGTCGCTGAAGGTCGAGCCGGGGCACACGGTGGCGATTGTCGGACCGACGGGGGCCGGCAAGACGACGCTGGTCAATTTGTTGATGCGGTTCTACGAGGTCACCGGGGGGCGGATCACCCTCGACGGGGTCGATGTCGCCGCCATGTCCCGGGACGAGCTCCGGGCCGGGATCGGGATGGTGCTTCAGGACACCTGGCTGTTCGGCGGGACCATCGCGGAGAACATCGCGTACGGGGCCTCTCGCGAGGTCACTCGCGGGGAGATCGAGGAGGCGGCTCGGGCCGCCCATGCCGACCGGTTCGTTCGTACGCTGCCCGACGGGTACGACACGGTCATCGACGACGAGGGGTCGGGGGTGAGCGCGGGTGAGAAGCAGCTGATCACGATCGCGCGGGCGTTCCTGTCCGATCCGGTGATCCTTGTGCTGGACGAGGCGACCAGTTCCGTGGACACCCGGACCGAGGTGCTCATCCAGAAGGCGATGGCGAAGCTCGCGCACGGGCGGACGTCGTTCGTGATCGCGCATCGTCTGTCGACGATCCGGGATGCCGACACGATTCTGGTGATGGAGAACGGGTCGATCGTGGAGCAGGGTTCGCATGCGGATCTGCTTGCGGCGGGTGGGGCGTATGCGCGGCTGTACCAGGCTCAGTTCGCGCAGGCGGTGGTGGAGGTGGAGTAGGGCGTTTTTCGCCCCCGCCGCCCCTACCCGTCCCATCCTGCTGGGGCTCCGCCCCAGACCCCGTGGGGTGTGTTGCGTCGGGTGCGGGTGGGTGGGGGCTGGTCGCGCAGTTCCCCGCGCCCC